>DATEGM010000505.1:0-15377 GCA_035280085.1 Terriglobales bacterium | reverse complement strand
CGACATGTCGATCTTTAAGAACTTCAGCCTTTCAGAAAGATGGCGATTGCAGTTCCGGGCGGAAGCGTTCAACGTATTCAACCACACAAACTTTTATTTAGGATCCAATGACATTTCCAATCCGCAGTTCGGCCAGGCTGGCGGGACGGCTAATCCGCGCAATCTGCAGTTTGCGTTGAAACTGGCGTTCTGACTGGCAGTGGGTCAGACGGGCTGCGCTCAGTTTCCTTCTTGTGCAGCCGCAGACAGCTGTTTCAACTCGCGCGCGATGGTGTGGTCGGAGTCAGCCAGCTTGAGCTGACTTCGCAACGCGTTTTCGATGGTTTCCGCTTTGTCCAGTTGTCCCGTCTGCCGGTAGAGTCGTGCCAGATGCCAGCGGGCATCCACATTGTAAAAGTGCACGACAGCGGAGTCGCCGTAAGCCGCAAGTTGGTCCTGCAGGTCAGTGAGAACCGCGATTGCCCCGTTCAAGTCGCCACTTTGTTCCAGAGCGCTAGCCTCATGGTCAGCCGCAGGAATGTAGCCCCCTCGCGGTTGTTTTTGCATGCTGTTCGTTGCCAGGCGCAGGTCGGGGAGGCTGCCTGCCGCATCGCCCTCCGCCAGGGTGATAAAGCCGTGTGCCAGGCGGACGAGGCCGGGCGCCTCGTTGAGTTTCTCCTTGTGCGCAAGCACAATGCGAGCCTCGGGGATACGATTGACCTCGATAAGGCGCATGAACGTGCCCGGGCCCACCCAATCCGGGTTGCTAACTAATGGCGTCAGGAACGCGCTCTCGGCGGTCAGATCTCCCCGTGCATGAGCAATCATGGACTCACCATATTCATAATCGGGCCGATCCATCTTCAAGCACACTTCATTGGCTGCCCCAAGCATTCCCAAATCCATATACAAATCGTACAAGGTTTCATTCAAAACCTCAGCAGCCTCGGGCCGAATTTGGGAGGAGCGTTGCCCCAGCTGCCGTCCAAGGCGCAGCGCTTCTTCGGGATGACCCGCGCGTAGTTCTTGCCAAATCGGCTGGGCTGCTGCGTGAAGCAGCAGCGCCTCGCATGGCCCCGTCTGGGAATGTTGCCGGCAGCGGTCAGCCAATTGGTTAGCATTGTCAACCTGACCTGCGGCCATCAATTGGCTCCAAATGTCCGCAAAGGGCATATCTTCGGTCTCGGGTCTAAGCATAGCCCGATGAAACACCAGTCGCAGCGCATCCCGCTCGCGGCCTGCCTCGCTGTAGGCATCGGCGAGATTCCTCAGCGCCCACATGTCATCGGGATAATGCCGTAAGAGTTCTTCGTACGCAGCGGTCTTTCTGAGAATATCGCCGTGAACCTCGTAATAACTGCCGACAATGAAGAGACGTTCATGCTCGCTGACCTTGTCGGCCAGGGCCATCGCTCGTTCAAAATGCGGCATGCCCTCCTTCGGATGGCCCATATTTGATAACACATAGCCCAGCATCACATGGGCGGTCGCAAAGTCGGGGTCCTCGGCCAAGGCCTGCTCCAGGAGGTCAACAATGTCCTGCCCCTCCGGCCCATTCACGATCATCAGGTCGTCTGCTTCTGAATAGAGCTGCAGCGCCCGCAATGAGGTGGTGGTCACCTGCTCCAACGGCTGGCCGCTTCCATCTGTTGTCGGAAGCGCTTCTCCCACATCGCGGCGAACTTGGGTGGCCACGTTATGTACCGCGGGGAGCAGGTCGTTCTGAGATGCGGCCTGCGCCTCCTCTCCACGCAGCATCGCCCCGCTCTTGGGATCGATCACTTGCGTCGTCAGAAGGTATTGCCGCCCGATTTTCTCCACACGCCCGGTAACTAGAGCACGAATGTCCGGAGTGCGGCGGCAGATTTCCAAAGCCACGTCTTTGTCCAGCTGCTTCTGCGCGCCCCGGCGCATTAATTTCAGAATGTCTTGTACTCGTTCGGGAGGAACCATCCGAACGAATTCCGAGTTGCTGAGTTCGCGCTCCAGAGCGAAACGCAGGGTACCGTCCAGAACCGGTTCTCCCGTAGTGTTCTCGAAGGGACCGATTAGAACTGTGGCACTGCTGGGCGGCCGGAGTTCCGGCGGACGGG
Source organism: Terriglobales bacterium (assembly GCA_035280085.1). Classification (GTDB taxonomy): domain Bacteria; phylum Acidobacteriota; class Terriglobia; order Terriglobales; family Acidobacteriaceae; genus JAICWP01. Next base: position 13,305 of record DATEGM010000505.1, on the reverse strand, counting down.
GGTAAAAAGCTCCTATGCCTGCCAGGCACAAGACAACGGCTATAGCTAATGCAGCACGCGGCCAGAGATGTCGGCTGGGCGGCTGAACCAAAGGCGTGACCAGTTCGTTCTTGGAAATGGGAAGAAACTCGGTTTCCGCTGGCTCCACTTCTTTGTGGTCTGCGCCAGGCAACACCGTTTCCACACTTCCTATGAAGCGATACCCTTCTCCTGCAATCGTCTCAACATACACCGGGGCTTCGGCGGAATCCCCCAGCGCGGTCCGGAGCTTCTTTACCGCCACGTTGACGCCGTTCTCAAAATCTACGAAGACATCCTCGCCCCACAGGCGCCGCCGCAAGTCATTCCGAGTGACCAGGGTCCCTGGTTGCTCCAGCAGAGCAAGCAGAAGCTGGAATGGCTTCCGCTCCAACCGTATGCGGACGCCGTACTTGCGTAACCGCCCCTTCGCGATTTCCAACTCGTAGGGGCCGAAAACGTAGCGCAGCACTCTATCCGGCGATGGCATCTTGCCTACCTCGCGAAGGCGGAAGCATACACCTATTCCTCCGGCTGGAATAGCTAAAACTTAAACCGCTAGCAACGCAACCTGCTTAGCAATCAGCTACTTAGACCTTAAGACGAAAACTTCACATGCCTCTATTTGACCTCCTCGCGTGAGCCATGGGAGGGTCCACCGCAACGTGAACAGCCGGCGCGGCCTACTTCGCCGGGGGGGTAGTGATGAAAGTTTTCGCCGTAGCAGTGGCCCTGATGATTCTGGCAGTGGACTTTCCCAGTTCGGCTCAATTGATGATTCAAAATCCCCATCATTTGCCCGTACCGGAACAAAAGGCAAGCGTGCTCATGAGCACTGCTTGCCGCGTCATCGCCGAGCATTTTGCGGTGGCAAAGGGAGATCAACGTCTCCGGCTGACGCTCGTTCTGGGTTCTTCCGACGAACATTACACCGCGGAAGGGGACAAAGGCGCCTACACGCTTTTCCTGCAGCGCTGGGATGAGAACAAGTTCACCCTGGCCGTGACTAACCTGGCCATCCAGCGGCTCGTGGTCAATGACCGCTTGGCCTCCCTGGTGGGTGAGATTCTGCGACGCTCTGACCAGGTCGCGCCCGTTCCCGCTGCGCAATTACGCGGAAGCCGAATCTCGGCACCGCCGCTTGCCGGCCAGACTTCCGGTTGCTTCTCCGCGATCACTGAGGCCGCAGTGCGGAAGATACCGTGTGGACTGTCCTCCCACCCAGGTTTGCCCAGCAGCGATGCTCCCGTCCCTTGAAGAAAATTCGGGCAATGGAAAGGAGGCGACAATCAACTAAGGGTCAACAGAATACAGACTAGCCCTCAGCCGCGAGTCATTTTTTCTGGCGGGGCCCAGACCGATGTCAGGGGGACGGCAATACCCGTCCCCCGGAGCTGGTCAACAGGCGTGAATCTGCAAACTGTTCCTTAAACATGCAATAGAAGCCGGGGCGAGAAGCCCGTCACTTTCGAAGTCATCAAATGCCCGCTCGTATACGTCACTGCGTGGAATGCTCGGAGTGCCGCACCCGATATGTCATCGGGTTCAGTCCTTACGAGAACGGCACCTATCTCTTATGCCGGCGTGAGGGGAATTCTGAACTATACATACTCCTTTGCTCCTGCGGTGAACCCTTCAGTATCAGCCGATTGGCCGAAACCGTGTTGGCCAGATATGTGGTGCCAATCGGAGCTTATCGGCGCGGCTACGGCCCTCCGGATGAGATCGTGCCCTTCGCTTGCGCAAGCTCGTAGGCTGCGGATAGTGGGCTCGGCTTGCTGAAATATTACCCTATTCCCAGAACAGCATTCCCGACTGTACCGCAGTCCTCGCACTTGCCGTGGCGAGTGTTCCCGGACTATATTCTGTCGCGCTGCCAGGAGGAGATCCATGGCCACCGCCCCCGCCAACGTTTTCCACATGCCCCAGGGCCCCGGTTTTGCCAGCAAAGAGGAAGAGCGCCGTCACCGCAAGCAGCGCCTGGCTGCGGCTTTCCGGCTGTTTGCCGCCTACGGATTCGACGAGGGCGTGGCCGGCCACATCACCGCCCGCGATCCGGAGCGCCCCGACCATTTCTGGGTAAATCCTTTCGGCATGCACTTCGGGCAGATTCGCGCCTCAGATCTCATCCTGGTCAACCAGCATGGCCAGGTGGTGGAGGGCAAATATCCCGTGAACGCGGCCGCTTTTGCCATTCACTCCAGCGTGCATGCCGCGCGCCCGGATGTGATCGCCGCGGCCCACTCCCATTCCGTTTACGGACGCGCCTGGTCGACCCTGGGCCGGTTGCTTGATCCCCTTACCCAGGATGCCTGCGCCTTTTACGAGGACCACGGCCTGTTCGCCGACTTCACGGGCGTGGTTTACGAAACTTCAGAAGGCGAGCGCATCGCTCAGGCGCTGGGCAATTACAAGTCGGTGATCCTGCGCAATCACGGCCTGCTCACCGTCGGCCACAGCGTGGAAGAAGCCGTGTGGTGGTTCATCACCATGGACCGCAGTTGCCACGCTCAACTGCTGGCGGAGGCCGCGGGCGACCCAGTGAAGATTGACCCCGAACACGCCCGCGCCACTCGCCAACTGATCGGTAATCACCAGGCGGGCTGGTTTCAGTTTCAGCCGCTTTGGCAGCGCATCACGCGAGAGCAGCCGGACTTACTGGAGTAGGCTCTAGTCCGCCACCAGCAACTGCGAAATCGTCTGCAGCAACGATGACATCTCGGTGGGTTTTTCCAGCAGGCCGTCGGCGCCGCGGGCCGACCATTCCTGCTGCGGCACCGGATAGGCGGTGAGCAGGAGCGTCGCCGGCCTGTAGGGCTGTTCCAGGGCAGCCTTGACCACGTCAAAACCGGCGCCGTCGTTCTCCATTTTGAGGTCTGTAATTACCAGGTCGAACTTGTGCAGCGCCATCTTCTCCTTGGCTTCACTAGCCGAAGCTGCGCTCATCACCTGAAATCCATTCTTCTGCAGGATCGCGGTGAGCGTCATCAGGATGGAGCGCTCATCGTCCACCAGCAGGATTCGAGCAGTCATTGTCTATTCGATGCCGTTGGCGATGTTGACCACGAACTCACAAATAATTTCGCTTGGGCAACGAACCGTACGCCAGGCCCGTCGTAATTTGTGATGATGGACGCAGTGCAACAAGCCGCTCGTCTTCTGTCGCCGGCGCTGTTTCGTCGGGGACGCATTCTGGTCGCGCCGCCCTCGGCGCACAAATCCTGCTGGCGAGTCTTCGGCGGCGGTTTGACGGCCGAGGTGTGCGAGCACGAAGCCGGCGTCCTGTGCTCTTTCGTGTTGCGCGGCCCAGACGGCAAAACTGTCCGCCAGGGAGTCGCCGGCACTCTGGCTGCCGCCCTCAGCCGGGCGACAGACCTGCTATGCGATCTTTACGAAGGGGATCGCGACGCTGCCGCCTGAAAGTCCCCACAATCGCCAGCAGAAATTTGACCCCTTCCCCCAATAATCTGGTATCTTTCCCGCTATCTCCCCCCGTCGGAGGGTTATTCATGGCCGAGCAGCAGCAAAGCGGAAGCCGCCAGACGTTCATGTGGATCTTAACCGTGGTTCTGGTACTCGTGGCAGCATTCCTCTATTTCCGCAAGTAGGCCGCAACTACCAGATATTGAAAGCTCCACTCGGACTAATCAGTCGGAGTGGCCACAAAAATCCCTGCTCTCCCGGGCAGCACGGGTTGTCGCGTTCCCTCTCCGCTGACGCTTAGAAAGCTGCATGTCTAGGCGGCAACTCGCCTCGGAATCTCCACTTGCGCAGCCATAGCGCCGGTTACCTGCTGCGCCTGCTTGAACACCACGGTAGTGAAGAACTCGATTCCCAGGCCGAAAATCATGCTGCCGCCCAGCACGCCTGCCGTCAGCCATGCGGGGTCACCAAGCAGCCACAGCGAATAAGAAAACAATGATCCCACCACCGCGCCCATCAAGACGCCATGCCAAGCCCAATGCAGGCGCAGGGCTGAAATTCCGATCACGAAGCCCAGCAGGGTGCGATTCAGAACCGCCCAGCCGAGCCCCGCAGGCGTGATCTTCACCCCCCCAATCGCGCCGATGGAAACGCAAACCAGGCCCGCGACTACGCCACATAGCGTGGCAATCGCAATCCGTCTCATAACTTCCTCCTCAAGTTCCCTGTATAAGTCGGGCGCTACCGCAGGAAAGTGACGCGAATCACGTCCGAAGGACAAACAGGAGTGGGCGGTTCCATTTTGGGAGCCGGGGCAGCAGCAGCCGCATTGTGAGCTACGTCACAAGGACGCGTGACGCCGGCAGCAGACCGGGGAAGGAGGAGGCGGCCATAATGCTTCTAGTTGAAAATGATTTTCAATTTCAAAAAAACCGCGCCTTCCCCGCCCCGCCGCCTCGCCGACCTCGCTCCTGGCCAAGCGGCAATCATCGCCGCTCTGGCCCTGCCCGCGGACGCCGCTGAGCCCCTCATGGACCTGGGGCTGGTGGCCGGCTCGCAGGTGGTGGCGGTCCGGCGCGCGCCCGGCGGCGATCCCGTGGTCTACCGCGTGGATGGCGCCGAGATCGCGCTGCGCCGCGAGACCACGCGGCACATTTCCGTTCACGCCATCGAGGCAGCCGCGGAGGTCGTCCCATGACCACCCTTACTGCCATTGCGCCGGAAAGCACGCCCACATCGGCTGGTAGCGGTCCTAAGACCATTCAGACCGTGGCCCTGGTGGGCCCGCCCAACAGCGGCAAGTCCACGCTTTTTAATAATCTGACCGGGCTGCGGCAGAAGGTAGCCAACTTCCCTGGGGTCACGGTGGAGCATCGTGCGGGATACATACGGAGTGGCCGTGGCGAAACTCTCACCATCCTGGATCTGCCGGGAATCCACAGCCTGTCGCCGCACTCGGAGGACGAGCGCGTGGCTGCGGATGTCCTCTACGGGCGCATGCCGGGCACGCCCCGTCCTGATGCCGTCATCCTAATTCTCGACGCGACGAACCTGAACCGCCACCTGGTGCTGGCGGCCCGCGTCATCGCGCTTGGCCTGCCCACGCTGGTGCTGCTCAACATGGCCGATTCCTTGCGCCGGCAGAACGGCGACGTAGACCTGGTGGCGTTGGCCGGTCAACTGGGCACGCCCGTGGCCCTGATCAGCGCGGCGCGCGGCGAAGGCCTGGCCACAGTGCAGAAATTCGTAAGTTCAGTCGGCGCGGCGCCTGCCCCTATGGAGCTACCGGTGCTGCAGGATGTGCGCCATTGCCGCGAGTGGGCGTCGCGCGTGGCCACCCGTGCTTCCTATCGCCGGCCTCTGCCCCCGGTCTGGTCGCAGCGCCTGGATTCCATCTTCCTCCATCGCCACTTGGGACCAGCGATTTTCCTGGCCGTGGTGATCGCTGCTTTTCAGCTCATCTTCCGCCTGGGGCAGCCGCTGTCAAACCGGCTGCAGGATCTTCTGCTGGCGGCGGGAGAGCCGCTCGGAGCGCACATTCCCGCAGGCCTGCTGCGTTCGCTGCTGATGGATGGCGCCTGGAAGGGCATGGCCTCGGTCCTGGTTTTTCTGCCCCAAATTCTGCTGCTCTTTCTGCTCATCGGCGTGCTGGAAGATTCCGGCTACCTGGCGCGCGCAGCGGTCATTACTGACCGCACTATGGCCAGGTTGGGCCTGAACGGCAAAGCGTTCATACCGCTGCTCTCAGCCTACGCCTGCGCCGTGCCCGCCATCATGGCCACGCGCACCATCGAGAACAAGCGCGATCGCATGGCTACCATCCTCATTGCGCCGCTGATGACCTGCTCCGCGCGCCTGCCCGTTTACACCATGATCATCGCCGCCTTCGTGCCCGACCGGCCTGTGGCGGGCGTTTTGCTGGGAACGCGGGCCGCGGCTATGCTCGGACTTTATGTGGTGGGGTTTCTCGCCGCGGTGGTAACGGCCAGGCTGCTGAAATCCTCGGTGCTCAAATCGCACAGCAGCCCGTTCGTGATGGAGCTGCCGACTTACCGCTGGCCCACCGCGCATTCCCTCGGTTTGCGCCTGGCTGACCGCTCCTGGGCATTCGCCTCGCGTGTAGGAACGGTGGTCCTGGCCGTTTCGCTAGGACTCGCGCTGCTCATTAACGTGCCCGTCCACTCCGGCCAGGCCGCGTTGCAGGATAGCGTGCTTGCTGCCGTGGGACAGCGGATCGAGCCTGTTATCGCTCCCCTGGGATTCAACTGGAAAATCGGCGTCGGGCTGCTCACCTCGATCGCCGCGCGTGAGGTGATCGTGGGCACGCTGGGCACGCTCTACGGCATGGATCCGGCCACGCACGCCATGTCCCTGCAAGGCGCGCTGCACGCCGACCTTTCCCCCGGGGGCGCCGTCGCCCTGCTGCTCTTCTTCGCCTTTGCCCTGCAGTGCACTTCCACGCTGGCCGTGGTGCGCAAGGAAACCAACAGCTGGAAATGGCCACTGGCGCAATTCTTCTACATGGCTGTCCTGGCCTACGGCTCTGCGCTGCTGGCCAACCAACTCATTCAACATTTGAAGTTCTAGAGCCAATTGGTCATGAACCGGCGCCTTACTGCAGCTCGGGAGCTTACCTTTCGAGCGCTTTCCCATTAGCTCATCCTATTTCAGTTTCGTATCAGCAACTTCGGCCTGGCTCTGAGCCACTCTGGCACATAGCGCTTTTGCACACCGGAGTGCTGGAGTGAAAGATTCACATTTTCCTTCACCTCCGTTGTTTTGGCGACCGGCAGCGCAGCCAATTTTGCCCTATACTCGATTGCAAGACTAAGATTTTACGGAGAAAAGCGTTGCATCACTTCCACGATGAACAGAGATGACATTCAGCTTCTCTACGAGTACGACCGGTGGGCAAACAACAGGGTTTTGCAGCGGGCCTCCGCGCTCAGCGCTGAGGAGTTCACGCGCGACCTGGGCGGCAGCTTTCGTTCTGTCCGAGACACGCTCGTGCACATTATCGGTGGCGAGTGGATTTGGCTAAAGTATTGGAAGGCGCCATCCCTCGGCTCTGCTTTCTTGACAGACTTGAAAGCTCAACGGGACGCTCTGTTCAATCCGGACGCATTTCCCAACGTCACCACAGTGCAGTTAGAGTGGGCGGAAGTCGAGAAAGAACAGACCGCGTTTGTGAATCAGGTGACAAACGAACTGTTGCAAAAAATGGTGCCTTTTCGCGCAACACTGGTTAGATTGGCGCACCTGATGCAACATCTGGCAAACCATTCCACATATCATCGAGGTCAAGTTGCGTTGATGATGCGCCAGCTTGAAGCCGAGCCGGTGGCGACGGATCTCCATGTGTTCCTGGAGGAAGGTCGCCGCGACGCCGCAGCTGCACGTTAGAACCTGATGGGGATAACCCATCGCAGCGATGTGCAACGCGTTCCGGGACGAACTGTCGGCTAACCGGACCTGGCAGGATTGTCCTTCTCACGTTTGAAATAAAGCGAGCTTCAATAAACATTGGCAGCAGTTGCATGACATCTGATATCGCTACTGCTAGTAATATACTGCGTACGACATTTCGTCTTGTAACCTCAGCAACTGTACGCTATTCTCCGCCAGCATTTGCCGCGCGGGCTGCGACGAACACGTAAGTGGAGGCCTTATGAAAAAGCCTGCCATTGTCATAATTTGTGGGTTGGGTCTGCTCAGTGGTTGCGGTGGCGGCGGCAGTTCGATATTCAGTTCAATGGGCACGCCGGTTGCTTCCGTATCACCGGCCAGCTTGACCTTCGGCAACGAGGTTGTGGGCACAAACAGTCAAAGCCTTCCCATCACCGTTATCAACTCCGGTACGGCAGCGCTTGACATTTCAACGGTCACAGCGAGTGCAAATTACGGACAGAGTAACAATTGCGGCATGAGTCTGCCGGTGGGAGCCAAATGCGTCATCAGCGTGGTTTTTACACCTGGTGCTTCAGGAACCCTGAGCGGCACCCTCTCCCTGAGCGACAACGCAGGGGGAAGCCCCCAGAAAGTTATGCTAAGCGGCACAGGCACAACGGGCGCGACGCAAGACATATTGACCGGTCAATGTTGGGGTGCAATAAATAACGGCGCACCCCTTGCCTGTGGATATGGTCAGGATACCGCCCAATGTCCCGCCGGGCAGGTAGCGACCACTCCGCAAACTGTGTCTGGTTGCCTTCCGCCTCAGAGTGTGCTGGTCGACAAGTCAACCCGCTGTCAGTTCGAGACCGGCGGCGGTGATTCTGGGAGCGGCTCTTGCCTCGTGGAAGTTTCCAGTGGGGGTAGCTGTTCAGTTAAAGGACAGGAATGTGGTGCCCCCCAACTCCCCCCTTGTTGTTCCGGATTTAAATGCGTCCCTGCATCCACCCGCGCCTTTTGCCAACCCCAATAAGGCACTCTAAAACATCACTGTCGTTACCCGAGAAGTGGTGTGGGCGCCGGGTGATACCGATGCTTCACTGACGGAGAGGGCAGATTAATGCCCATCGAACTCTGGGTCTCGTCGGACGTTGAGCGGGCTCAGCGTGTTCAACGGACTCCAGAGACAAGACGACTGAAGGAAGATGTCGCTTTCATTCGTCCCTACAGGACTCGTTGACTTGAACGCCTCATCTTGCCAGTGAACTGGCGGGCTACGTTCAGTCGGTCTCCCCGAGACCGGTCAGGATTCGGTATTGGAGAGGCACGCTCCTTCTTCCCCGCTCCAGCGGGGAATCATTACGTCCCTTCACACTGCTCGCTTTCGCACGCCTTGTCCCACGAGCGGACACCCGGGTCCGTGCCACCGCTCTCACGTCGATTGGAAGCTGTTGAAAGCAAAGGTGATCTCTTCACCGCCCTGGAATGCAACGTGCTTCGAACAGCCCTGCTCCACGCCGAGGTGAACTATGCCCAAAGTCGAGCGCATGCGCCAGCCAATCGCGGGACCATTTAAGCCGGAAGATGTGCAATCCATGCGCGACCAGGGATGGACCCTGGTAGCCATGGAATGGCAGCGCGAAGTCACCGAAGAGGAAGCAGGAGAGCGAGCTGCAGCGGAAATTCCCTTCGGCCTGCAGGTGGCTCATGGCGGGCTGCATGAGAACTCGGCGGAACGCGAAACCCTGGTGGACATGCTGGAACTGATGGTTGATGAGGGCCCTTACTGGCGCATCGCCGAGGAACTGAACCGGCGGGGGCATCGCACCCGGCGCGGCACCAAGTGGAGTCCGGTGTCAGTCTTCGAGATGCTGCCCCGGCTGATCGAGGTCGCGCCCCGCATCTTCTCAAGCCCCGAGTGGCAGGGGCGCAGACGCACACCTTCCAAGGTATAGGTCCGGGTAATAAGACGCGAGCGCCCGCCGAAGGCAGACGACGCGCTTCATTGATACGAGCCTCAGCTGACTTTCCAGGGCGCTCCCGCTAAAGCCTGCGGTTCAGTTTTGACTGCGCGCAGCGGAATGCGATTTTCGCCCGCCCACTTTTCCCATTCCCGCGCCGAACGAGAGGCAAAAAATTTGCAGATCTCGGAATAAACAGGGTTCTCACCGTTCGCAGGCGACATGGCCGCCGCAGCCCAATTCTCGCGGCCGGCGGCGCTGCAGAAACGCTGCCAGAGATGCGGCTCCAGGGCAGCCAGTGCGACTTGCCCGTCGGCAGCCGCATAAATCCCATAGCAGCAGGCGCTGCCATCGAGAAAAGGCGGACTGGGCAGGCTCACCGTTTGCGCTGCTTCGCCCAGGTAAACCTCGTAGAAGCCGCCGCCCCGGCGCAAGCCGTCTAGCGCCGCCATCGCTGTCCAGAAGGCGCCGCACAGGTCGGCAAGCTGCATGTTTCGCCATACCGGCTCCAACCTGCCGACAAGCCCAGCCGCTGCCAGGTAGGTGAGGTCGTGCCCGGGAGACTGCTTCCACTTCTCCTCACGAAATCCCGCCATCCGCACATATACCAGCTTAGGCTGAGCCGCGCGTAGCACCTCAGGTCCCACACCCAGGCGCTCCATGGTTCCGGGCAGATTGCTTTCAATCAAAACCGCTGCCTGCTTTACGAGCTCCAGCAGTTGCTCTCGGCCCTCTCTGTTCTTCAGGTCCAGAGTTCGCGATTCTTTGCCCGCCTGCAGGGCCCGGTAGATTTCGGGAGCCACCTGCTGCAGCATGTCGCCGCCCGGCGCGCTGACGCGCATGGCGCGAAAGCCCACGCGCTGCAGCATTTGCACGGCCAGCGGGCCGGGCACAAGGCGGGTCAGGTCAAGTACCAATGGGGGCATCCAGTTGTCCTCTTCGAAGCGATCGCTATTCCGGCCCTGCAAATTTGCCATATACCCTGCCACATTCCGAAGCTATAATTCCCACCCAATTTGTCGTCGGCCCGGCTGCGGTTCACTACCCGCTGCATGCGGCAAGATGGGCCCGCCTCACCGCTGTCTCGGCCTCCTGGAGGCATCATGAAGTCCACCATAATGTCATCCCCGCTGCTGCTCACCAGGATGGTGGAGCGCGCGGGCACGCTGTTCCCCAACGTGGAAATCGTCTCCGCCCGTCCCGATGGCTCGCTCCACCGTTACACCTGCCGCGACCTGCACCGCCGCTCCCGGCAGCTGTCAGCCGCCCTGCAGCGCGCCGGCATCGTCCTGGGCAGTCGCGTGGCCACTTTAATGTGGAACGAACATGAGCACCTGGAAGCCTACTTCGGCGTGCCCGCAGTGGGTGGGGTGGTTCACACCCTGAACCTGCGCTTGCACCCCGACGAGATCGCCTACATCGTTAACCACGCCGAGGACCGCTTCCTGATTGTGGATGACGTGCTGCTCGACGTCTTCCAGCAGTTTCGCTCCCGGGTAAAGCTCGAACGGGTCTTCGTGGTTGACCACGGCAGCGGCCAACTGCCGCCGGGCTGCGAATCCTATGAGAAGTTCCTGGCCGAAGCCGGCGGCGAGCCCCGCCACCCCCAGCTTGCCGAGGATGACGCCGCCGCCATGTGCTACACCTCCGGCACCACCGGCAACCCGAAGGGCGTCGTTTACTCGCATCGCGCCCTGGCCCTGCATTCCCTCTCCATTTCCCTGCCCGACCAGTTGAACCTCAGCTGCTATGACACTGTTCTGCCTGCCATGTCCATGTTCCACGCCAACGCCTGGGGTCTTCCGTACGCTGCCACCATGAACGGCTGCAAGCAGGTTCTGCCTGGTCGCAACCTGCAGCCCGAAGCGCTGCTCGACCTGCTGCAGAACGAGCGCGTAACTCTGACCGGCGGCGTGCCGACGGTCTGGCTGCCCGTGCTGAATGCGCTCGATTGTCATCCCGGGCGCTGGAAGTTGACACCCGGCTTACGCGTGGTGGTGGCCGGCTCGGCCGCACCCGAATCCATGTTCCGCCGCTTCGACAAGTTCGGCGTGCGCGTCATCCAGCCCTGGGGGATGACCGAAACCACGCCGCTGGCCACGGTCTGCATTCTCAAGCCGCACATGCACGCCTGGCCCGAAGATGAGCGCTACGTGCTGCGCGCCAAGCAGGGCTTGCCTTCGCCCTTCATCGAGGCCCGCTCCGTCGGCGATGAGGGCGAAGTTCCCTGGGACGGCAAAACCGCGGGCGAGTTGCAGGTGCGCGGTCCCTGGGTGGCCAGCAGCTATTACCGCCTGGACCAGAGCGACAAGTGGACCGCCGACGGATGGCTGCGCACCGGCGACGTGGCCACCATTGATGCCGAAGGGTACGTCAAACTCACCGACCGGGTGAAGGACCTGATCAAATCCGGCGGCGAGTGGATCAGCTCCGTGGACCTGGAAAATGCCCTGGTGGCGCACCCAGGCATCAAGGAGGCGGCAGTGATCGCCGTTCCGCACTCCAAGTGGCAGGAGCGTCCGCTGGCGGTGGTGGTGCTGAAAGACGGAGTGCGCGTGGACGAAAACGAACTGCGCGCCTTCCTGGAGCAGCGCTTCGCCCGCTGGCAGGTGCCGGACGCGTTCGTCTTCGCCAGCGAGCTTCCCCACACCTCCACCGGAAAGCTGCTGAAGAGCAAGCTGCGGCAGGAGTTCAAAGAGTGGCGTTGGGAAGAGCAGTCGCGGCCTAGCGCGCAGGGCGCCTAACGCGGCCGTGTTCGATAAAACCGCTCCAAACAACGGGCTTTCGGAAGAACCAGGTTCAATGCAGGCCAGAGGCCCTGCTCCACCCTTTGCCGAACAACCCTCGTCAATCAGGCAGGCCGCACACCCCCGTTACTTTGCAAACAGCCGCGCCAGCACCCCTTTGCCTTTGGCGGGCGGCAGACGCAGTTGCTCCAGGATAGGCTCCACTTCCGCTTCCTCCAGCGGCTTCGTGTCTTTGCGCAGCCGGATCATCTCCTGAAATGCCGTGAACCGGTCCAAACAGTTGAAGCAGTCGCGGATGTGCTCCTCGGCCAACTCCCGCTCCCGCCAGGTGATCTGCCCGTTCACAATGTTGTTGAAGGTCTTCAGTGCCACGCACTGCTCGGACTTAGTCTTCTCCGCCTCCTCCATCAGCACTCGCGCCGAAATACTGAAGGCGTCGGGCGTGGTTGCGGGCAGCAGTTGCTTGAGGCGCCCATCGGCAATGCTCTTGACTTTTTCGGCTGTGTTTTCTGCGTCGCTCATCATGCGCGCGATTTGCGGCGCAGTGTAGCCCTTAATGAACAGCCACAGCATCTGCCGCTCCGTCACCGGCAGGTCTTTCATGATTTCCCGCACCTGCTCCAAAGAAAGCTGCGGCACCGGCACGCGCGCCATTTCCCGTCCGCACGCAAAAACGAACTGGCGAAAGGCCATCAGGAACTCGCGCTCGTTGCTGAAGGAGACGTTCCGGAACCATTCATTCTGGTTGGCCCGGGCGCGGTCGAACACCGCGCTCACGTGCGTCTCCATCTCTGGCGCCAGCGTGGGGAAATACTGCTGCAGCAACGTCCTCGCCAGCGGCGCGTAGTCGCGCACAAACTCCTGCCAACCCTGGCGCTCGCCGCGGGCGCACTCCTCTTTCATTAAGAAAACGGTTCGAATGGCCATGGGTATGGAAAGTCCCGGACGCTGATGCCGGCCGGGTACTACAGAATACTAGAACTGACGTGCAGGCGTTTTGGCACCTGCAAGCCGGAAGCATTGGGGTAAGTCACCATGCCACGAACCGGCACTACTCCACCGGCGCGTGCACACGCGTGGCATCCAACGCGAGTGTGCGCTGAAGGATCATTTCGATGCTCGTACCCGGCGTCAGCACCACGTCCGGACCGCGGCTCAGCATGGCAATCGCCAGACCGGCCGCGCCGCCAATTCCCCCGCCGATGCCAGCGCCTTTGCCGCTGCCCGTGGTCGCCGCGCCAATCACCGCGCCTGTGGCCGCCGTG
>DATEGM010000504.1:0-13573 GCA_035280085.1 Terriglobales bacterium | reverse complement strand
ACCAGCGCTTTAGAATTGCCAGGTGCTCGTGGCGTTCCGCCGCGGATATCTGGGAATCCTCGGGAAAACCAGCCAGCGCCGCCTCCACCCGCGACTCCATGGATTGCGACCTGGCGGCATGTTCCGCCGCCGGCTGCACCGTAAATGCCAGCGGCCCGGCGATGGCGCCCGCCTGCACCCGAAACAGCGTCACCGCGTTCTCCTCGGCCGCGCGCTGCACCATCAGCCCGGATAGCCGGTCCAGTCGGTGCACGATTTCCGGCAGCTGGTTGAGCACCGGCGTCAGCTTCTCCAGGCGAGCATGCGCCGCGGCGGCGCTTTCAAATTCCAGGCGCGTGGAAGCCTGCTCGCGCTCCGTCCCCAGCTCGCGCGCTAGCGATTGTCCCCGGCTGTCAAAAAAATCCTGCACCCGCGCCACCTCCGCCGCGTACTCCTCGTCCGTGCAGCCCTTGAAGCAGGGCGCCAGGCACATTTTCATCTCCGAGTAGATGCAGCCGGGAAAGGCGGGGTCGGGATGGAGATCGTCCACGCAGCGCCGCATCTTGAAAAAATCCAGCGCGTCATTGGCAAACTTCTCCGCCGCAACTCGCGAGGCAAACGGGCCGTAGTAAAGCGAACGCCCGCCCAATCGGCCCAGGCGTGTAGTAATGGAAGCGCGCGGGTATTCGTTCTCCAGATGCAATTTGACCAGGGGAGCGGGGCGCAGCCGCAGGCGCGTGGCATAGGTCTTCGGAAAAGTCGCGCGCAGAAGCCTGTAAAGCAGGAATCCCGATTCGAAGTCGGACCCGGTGAGCGTGTATTCAATGCTGCTTACCCGCTCGCGCAGGCTTAGCCGCCGCGTGCGCTCTTCGGTGCGGCCGAGTAGCCGTACGAGCCGCCGCTTCAGGTTGGCGGTCTTGCTGACGTAAGGTTCTGCGCCGGCCTCGGGACCTCGCAAAAGGAACACTACCGGGCGCGCGGGAATGGCGGCAAAGATCTCCGCATCGCGCTCGGGAGCGAACTCCAGCCGCTCGGCCAGCATTAGTTCATTATCGCAGTTTGTGTTCCACCACAGAGGACACAGAGTGCACAGAGGACTTTTGATCTTTCATTTTGAATGAAATGAATGTCGTCTAAAGCCTGATTGTGGAGAATCTCGCAATCTGAAGGCCCCAATTTTCCTCTGTGCCCTCTGTGTCCTCTGTGGTGAAAAAAGGGTTTACCTGAAGCTCGCGCTGCGGTATTTCTGCCGGAAGTCTTCCCCCTCCAGCTTCACGATGCGGCACATCTCATGCAGGCGGGAGCGCATGCGTTCGCCAATGCGGTCGCCCAGAGTCTCTTCCCGGGCGGCGGCACGCGGTCCCGCCAGCACCCCGGCGGGTTTATCATCAAAGTTGGTGGTGATGATGGTGGTCTTGTTATTGTTGTAGCGCGTGTTCAGGATCAGGCTAACCGTATCCCACACCCATTCCGTGGGCTTCACCGCCCCCAGTTCATCGAGCGCCAGCACTTCGCTCTCGAACACCGGCCGCAGCACCTCAAGCTCGGTCGCCTGCACTGAGCTGTTGTAGGAGTTTTGAATCTCTTTCAGCAGTTCGCGATAGTCATAGAACAGGCAGGCGATTCCCTTGCTGACGATCAGCTCCCGGATAATGCCCACCGCCAGGTGCGTCTTGCCTACCCCGCACGGCCCAATCAGCAGCAGCCCGGTGCTGTCCACCGGGTACTCCTCCACAAATTTGCAGGCCGCCATGCGCGCCGGCCCCAGCATCCGGTGCGGCCCTTCAAACTCGAAGTTTGAGAGCTCGCAATGTTCATAGCGCCTGGGAATCCGCGCCTGCGCCAGCAGCCGGTCATTGCGCGCCCGCAGCGTGCAATCGCAGCGCGTCACTCGCCGCTCTTTGCCCGCTTCGACACTCTTCCACCCTGTACCTTCACACAGGGGACAAACATCCAGGGAAGCCTTCATAAAGCGTGATTTGACTTTGCCTTAGTCCCGCAACCGGCGCAATATCCCCCGGCAAACTTTCTGTGTACAAGTTGTGAACTTGTAGGGCGATCTGTGGAAGATGAGCTTGGAAGCTCCGGCCCAGATATCGGCTGTCATCCCGAGCGAGGGCGCACGCCCGAGTCGAGGGACCCCCATTCCCGCCGGCTCCTTTAGCGCCATTCCAGGAGTTCTCCCCAACAACCCTTAACAGCTTGGCCGCTCCTCGAGGTTCGGGGTGGTCCGATGGACGTGAGCAACGCTGGGGTACTTCACCTCCCGATGCACCCGGTCAAACACCACGAACAGCAGTGCGATAAGCCCAAACACCAGCACACTGCCTTCCGGGCCTACCGACCCTCCGGTCAGCCAGCGCGGTCCGTGGAAATGCGAGCTCAGCAGGTGCCCGGGCATTACCGTGCCGCTGTTGGGCACGGAATACAGGAAGGTTTCGCCCCAATCAAACGACAGATGAAATCCAATGGCCAGCCACAGGGTTCCCGTGCGCCGTACCGTCAGCGCCAGCCACAAGCCAATCAGCCCTGCCGCCAGCCCGCCTGCCCACTCCTCGCCCGCGTTTCCCAGGTGTATGGCGCCGAACAGGAACGACAAAAACACGGCTGCGGGCCAAAAGCCCACGCCGCTGGTCAAGGTGAACAAGGTGTAGCCGCGAAAGGTGAATTCCTCGAACAGTCCCACGAACAGGAAGAACACGCCCCAGAAGACGCCCCACTTCAGCAGGTAGTAGCCGTGCAGCACAACCTTGCCGTAGTCAAAGGCATGCGCCCCATGCAACGCGGCCATCAGCACGCTGATGGCAACTATGCCCCACATCATGCCTTCCCAGAAGCGGCGGCCGAGAATGCCGCGTTCCGGCAGGCCATAATCGCCCACCGTGCGTCGCTCAAACTTCCCCAGAATCAGCGCTGGCACCAGCGCCGCTAGAAAAATCCCAACTTCTGACGCCAGTGTTGCCCAGGCGCTGAATCCAGGACGCCGCACTGGGAACAGCCACTGAAGCGCCGCGCTAAAGGCAAAGAAAAAGATTATCCCCAGCGCCAGATAAGTCAGAAAGCGCCAGCCTGCCCGCAATCCCTGCGGTCCCACAAAAATCCCCTCCCCGCCGGCAGGCGGTTGCGGCTGCGCCGTTCCTTCGCTGCCCGCAATCGGCGAAGATTGGGAAGTGGGCGGGTTGCCGGCCTCATCCATGCTGATTTTCAGATGCGTGCTTCCACATGGTAAAACAATGGCCGATTCCGGATGGCAAGATTCTTGAGCCGCGACCGCTTTGGCGCCCCTCAGCTGGCGGCCCTGCTCATGCTGGCGCTCTTCGCCGCACAATGTCTCTGGCTCATGGCCGCCAGCCCCATGTCGCCCAGCCAGGCCGCCCTCCTCCAGCGCGGGCTGGCGCAATGGCAACAAGGCCGCATCAACGTGCAGGATCCCTATCGCTCGCCCCTCTACTACCTGCTTGCATCGCTGCCCATCGCCAACCAGCGCGGCGCGGATGATCCGGCCGCCCTGCAGGCCCGCCGCTGGCAGGTTCGCCTCCCCTGGCTCATTTTTGGCCTGCTGCTGGGCGCCTCCATCTGGTACGTGGCGCGCCGACTCTACGGCAACGCCGGCGGCTACATTGCTTTGCTGCTCTACTGCTTTTCCCCCCTCATGATCGCCGAGGCGGCCAGCTACTACGTCCAGCCCGAGGTCACCGCCCTGTGGGGCGCATTTGGCGCCATCTTTACTTCCATTGCGGTGGCGCACACCCTCTACGCCCCCCGCCGCGTGCTGTGGAACTGGCGCCGCATCCTCCTGCTTGGTTTATCCCTTGCGCTGGCCATCGGCTCCCAGTTTTCCCTCTGGGTGCTGTTGCCCATGGCTCTCGCTTTCCTGCTTTATCTCGCGCCTGGGCGCCGCGCTGCCGCTGTTGCCATATTCGCCGCGGGCTGCGTTGTTGCCTTCGTATTCTTGTGGGCAGCCTACTCCTTCAGCCTCGCCGCTTTGAGCGCCGGCCTGCACCGTGCCGCTTTTTGGGACGTCACCTGGGAAGCTCTGCGCGTGCCCTTCGCCTACAAGGAATTGCTGGTCCGCCTGGTGCGCACCAGCCCGGCCCTGGTCATTTTTGCGCCTGGGGCGCTGATCACGTTTGCCGTCTGGCCCCGGGCCCGCTACTTCGGCAATGCCGCGCCCCTCATCGTGGCGGGGAGTTTCCTGTTCCTGGGCTTGATCACGCCCCACCTGCCCGGGCAGGGATTCGAACTCGTGGCCATGCCCATCCTGTTCGTGTTTATCGCCGGCGTGCTGGCTGACCTGCTGGAAAGCAAGCAGCGGCAGATTGTGCTCGGAATTGTGGTGGGCCTGCTTGCCGCCTACATTGTCTGGAGCGTGACCTCGCTGGGTCGCATTGGGCGGCTTTAGTCGCAGGGAATAAACTGCGGCCGCGACCAGGCGCCGCGGCCGCAACAAGCTGATCACCCTCCGCTAGAAAGGGCTCTCATCGGCGCTGCGGCCGTAGATGATCGGAACCGGCACATCCAGCAGCCGCAGGTACACCGAGAGCTGGCCGCGATGATGGTACCAGTGGTTCAGCATGATGGACCTCATTACGCCAATCCGAGGCTTAGAGAACACTTCCTCGTCGCGCAGCATCAGGCGCCAGCTCCTCTGCGCCTCCTCGTCTGTCATCGCCTTCAAATGCTCCTCGACTTGGCGAACGCTCTGCTCGAAAGCGGCGTGAATCTCGTCCACATCTTTCGGCTGAGGCGGCTCGAAACTACCCTGCGACACGTCAAACGAGTCCTGCTGCGTGATTCTGGCCAGGGCCCCGGGTGTGGTGGCAATGTGAATCGCCAGCTGCCCCAGCGACATGGATTTCGCATGCGGCTTCCACGCCAGCTTGTCTGCCGGAACCCTGTCCAGGACCCGCCGGGTGATGCTCGCTTCTTCGCGGAATTCGTCCAGCATGGGCGCGAGTGTGGTGGTCATTTTTTCGCCTCCTTTGCTTTGCTCCCAGCTCCTTCCTCCGCGCAGCACGAGTCATGCGCGCGCGCCGGCGCTGCCCGCAATGCCCGGGAATCGCTGTAGCGGTCGTGGTGCCGCACCCACGCCATAGAATGCGGCAATCCCTCTTCATCGCGGCCCTTGGGCGTCAGGTCAAGGAAGTTGTACGCCGTGATCAGGATGTCGAGGCCGCGCGCGTAGGTGGAATAGGTATGGAACACCTCGCCCGCCTCGTTCTTATAAAACACGCTGGCGCCGGGCCGCTCCTCTGAGGGAAATTCCGTCATCTCGTAGTTGTAGTAAACCTTCTTCTTGCCCGCCTCGTCCTTGGACATCGAAACCTGGTAATCAAAGTTGAAGTCGGTTGCGGACGACGACACCCACTTGAACTGCCAGCTCATGCGCTTCTTGAAGGCGTCGATCTCCGGCAACGTCGCATGGGATACGGCCACCAGCGTCACGTCTCTTGCTGCCAGGTGTACTACCGCGCCTTCGAACGAATCCGCTATGAACGAGCAGCTGGGGCATCCCTCTTTCCATCCCGGTCCCAGCATGAAGTGGTAGACAATCAGCTGGCTGCGTCCGTCGAATAGATCGGCCAGCGTCTCCTTGCCGTTGGGTCCGTCGAAAACGTACTGCTTCTCAACCTTCTCCCACGGCAGCTCGCGTCGCTTCCGGCTCAGCTCATCGCGCAGGCGCGTGAACTCCTTCTCTTTCTTCAGCAGCTCCTTGCGCGCTGCCACCCATTCCTCTCGTCGAACCACGTTGGTTGTTGGTCTGCCGCTCATCGCTGTCGCCATATCTGCTTCTCCTTTCCTGCTCTAAAGCTGAAAACCTTGTATGGGAACGAACCCAGCCCGCCAGCAGCGCCGTTACGCCGCCGCTCGAGAAAACTCCGCCCACAATCCATCCCGCGCTCGCCAGGCACTCCGGGCACATACATCTCTCCTCTTACCGCGAACCGCCTTCGGCCCGAGCGCGTGTGCGCGAAAGAATGTGCGTCCAGCCCTGGTTCACCCCGCGCCGATGCTCATCCTCGATCATCCCCAGCGCCTTGTGGTGGAACCGGATCAGGGTTCCCCCCTGCTCTTCGCTCAGCCGGTATTGCACGTTCGAAGTCACCGCATACGACATGAACAGCGGCCCCGTAATCTCCAGCAGCGTCGGCCGCTTGATCGCCTGCACGTGCCCCCACAGGTGGCCGTTGTTCTCCCCCAGATCGCGGAACCATCGCCCTCCTGGCCAGGGCTCGATCTTCATCGGCATCTTTCTGCCATCGGGTGTGTCGTTCTCCGGCCCGAGTTGTTCCAGCAGGGCGGCAAATGTCTTCTCCAGGGTAGCTTTCACCTGGATTTCCTGCGTCACTACCAGCGAAAGACTTTCCAGACTTAGTGCTGTCGAAACCATGTTTCCTCCTCGCGTGTGTGTGCTTAAGTCTTCCCCGATCTCCGCTATTTTGCTTCCGCCCGTTCCTTGATGCGGCCCAGCTGATGCGCCCAGAGACGTTCGAACGTTCTGGTCCACTCGTAGAGCGGCCGGATCGCTTCCGCGTTTGTGTTGTAAAGCTTGTGCCTCCCGTGGCGGCGTACCCGGACCAGCCCAACGTTCCTCAGTACTCGCAGGTGCTTCGACACCGACGGTTGTTCCAGGCCGAGGCCGGCCGCGATTTCGCTCACCGGCCTCTCCTGTGCGGCCAGAAACTCCAGGATCTGCCGCCTCCGCGGCTCCGCTACCGCGTTAAACGCATCCGAGGTTGTCGCTGCCCGGGGCATGAGTTTGGAGTTTATATTCCCATATGGGTATATGTCAATCTCCAGCCGATTAGAGTCATCACCGCCCCAAGCGTGACATTTATTTCTTTCAGTTATCGAGGCCTGCTCTTTAGAAAACGTACGACTTCTCTCGGCCCGCAGGGTTGGGGAATAAAGGCGCGTCGAGGCGGACTTCTATGCATCCCAATAAGAGGTATCATTTGCCTATGCGGCGGCTGCTGAGTTCGGCGGCGATAGTGCTGGCGATGGCGTTTCTGGCCCCTTCTTCCTTCGCTCAGGTGCGCGGTACGCCTGCTCCTGAAGGCCAGCACCACACCGGAAGATCGGCCACGGTTGCGCCCCAGGGACATGCAGGCGTGATGCCCACGCCTATCGGAGTCTCTCCCGCGCCGGCCCCTGCGTTTCCCACCCCGACTCCCATTGGCGTGCCACCCATGTTGCCCGTTCCTGGCGCCAATAACGTTCCCGGTAACGGCTTCCATCATCACCGCAACCATGATTCCGACGATTTTTCGCGCGGCGCTTACCCCGTGTACGTGCCTTACCCCGTCGTGGTGGATCCGTATTCGATGTACCAGGCGCCGCCCGACCAGGCCGATGAGGAAACAGATGACCCGCCCGTTGTCCAAGGCCCTACGGTTTTTGAGCGCCGCACACCAGGCGACGTGACTGCCGGCGAGACTTTTGCGGCGGACCCCTCAGCAGAACAGGCGTCGCCGTCCGACGCTTCTCCCGCGCAACCCGAGTCCGCCGGCAGCCAGCCCGTACAGCCTCAGGAACCCAATGTGTTAGTGTTCCGCGATGGCCATCAGCTGGAAGTTCAGAACTACGCCATCGTGGGCGACTTTTTGTACGATTTCACCCCCGGGCACGCCCGCAAGGTCCCGCTTTCGCAGCTCGACCTTCCCGCCACGGTGAAGGCCAATGATGACCGTGGCCTGGATTTCACGCTGCCCGGCTCAGGCAAGGGCGGCTTGTAGAGTTGCAGGCACGCTGGGTAACACGCGCGGTAAACTGCGTGTATCAGCTTTTTTGGAATCGGCTGTTATTTCGAGTCCCGCAGGGACGGCACCTCGGAGGCACTCATGCGCGCTGATCGCGTTGAACTTTCCTGGGACCCTGGCAAATCCAATTGGCTGCTCCGCATTGTCACCGGCGAAGAGGTCATACGCCGCCACTGTTCCCTGCCCAAAGACGCCGACCAGCAGGCGCTTCGCTCCGCCGCCACCCAAACCCTGCGCGACGAGGGTTACGAGCCTGACGTCGCCACTCTGAATATCAACCGCTAATTTGTGACGCGGGCGCCCTCGCCCGCGCTACTGCAGCGGAATTCTATAGATGTTCCTCCGGGTGGTACTGCGCACGAACGCATACACCGAACCATTCAGCGCTGCTTGCACGCCGTGCCGCATCACCTTTACACCTTTCACTTGCGAAGCATCGGCCCCTCCCCTCAGTCCATTGGCTGGTATTGCCGGAAGTCCGGAGCCTGGTTGCAGGGGTAGCGCATAGTTGACTTCCTCCGCCTCTTGTTCGAACGCCAGGTACATGAACTTGCCCTCGCCGTCCCAGCGCGGCCTGCATAGCGCCCGGCAGATGATGACCGGCGTACCCGATTCCACTGGGAAAGCCATCACCGCGTAGGGTCGTTCTTCGTCGGAGCCGCGGGCTGTGGCCACCGCCCAACGGCCCGTGGGCGAGATTCCCACGAAATCAAGTATCTTCGTTTCTGTAATCTTTCGCGGCTCCGTGCCATCTACTCTTACCCGGTAAAGATAATTGCTGGGGCCCTCTAACCCGCGAACAATCAAGTCTCCCTCAGGCAAAAAATGCGGCGAATCTTCCTCGCCCCCATGCGTGATCTGTCGCGGGGATGACCGGTGGTTGGTGGCTGCTACCCAGATGTGCGACTTGCGCTTCTCGTCCCGTTGCACGAATGCTATCCATTTCCCGTCATTCGAAACGGAATATTGCTCCATGCTGTAGCCGGGCAACATGCGCTCGCTCTTACCGCTGGCCAGCTCCGCCTTCCACAATTCCGGCCCCGATCCTTGGCCGCTTTCCATAATGAAATAAAGCAAATTCCCATCAGCAGAGAATTGCGGAAGGCCGGCGCTGCCCTCGGAAGAAATCTGCCGCTCACCCCTCTCGTCATGGACCCATACGGTGGAGTCGTCGCTGCCCACCGAAGTCAGCAGCGATTTGCCGTCGGCGGCCACCTCGATTCCTGCTTCCGAGGTTGGACCCGAGGTTAGCTGTTCCGGCTCCCCCTCTGGGAAGCGTTGCCGCCAGATGTGAAATTTATCGCCTGGGTTCGAATCAACGTAAATCCATTTGCCGTCTCTGGACCAGGCTCCCGCCAGGCAGGCGGCGCCGGGCGGCCCGACTTCTTTCGCCGGCCCACCTTCAAAAGGCACCACGCGACAGGGCAGCAACTCGCCGCGGCGGTCCATTTCCACTACCAGCACCCAGTGCCCGTCTGGAGAAAGATAAGAATGGTGAGCCATGCTGCGGTCCCCCGGCGGAACGTAGACGTCACGGTTATGGCCGCGGGCTTCGTCACTGGTCACCACCGCCATGTGCAGCCCTTCCTTGATCTCGGAAAACAGCAGCCGCCTGCCATTCTCGATCCAGCTCAGCGAAGACGCGTTAGGCAGCATGAGATGGGGCTCGCCGCCCAGCACCGGCACTACCCAGGTGTCCCAGGGATCAACCGTGCCGTACGCAATCCGTGAACCATCGGGCGAAAACGCCGGGCTCAGCTTCATGCGACCATCGTGCGTAAGCTGCACCGGCTCGCCATCGGGAAGCATCTTCACATAAATGTCGCCGGTAGAAAGAAACGGATCGTTGCCGCGAATGAAAGCCAACATGCGCCCGTCCGGCGAAAGCGCGGGATAAACGGCCGAATCTGCAAAAAACGTGAGTTGCTGCCATTGGCTGCTGCCAGGCGCCGCAGGCTTGGTGGACCTGTAAATTACCAGGCCCGCAATTACTGCCACCAGGAAGAAAATGCCGGCGGCCCACCAGCCCATGTGGTGCAAACCGCGCTTCCCGGCTGCTGGCGAAGATGCGGCTGTTCTCCCCGACTCGCTGTCCCGCTTCAGCCGCTTCAGGTCCGACCGCAGTTCCGCCGCCGATTGGTAGCGTAGCTCCCGGTCTTTCTCCAGGAGCTTGCCCAAAATGCGCTCCAGTTCCACCGGCGTTTTCGGGTTGACGCGTGCGACTGGCGCGGGATCACGGTTCAGAATGGCATCGAAGATCAGCGCCGTGCTGTTCCCCGGGAAGGGCCCTTGCCCGGTTATGGTTTCGTAGAGCACCGCCCCCAGTGAAAACAGGTCGGAGCGCGCGTCCAGTTCCTCCCCCCGCGCCTGCTCTGGCGACATATAGGCCACTGTGCCCAGCGCCGTTCCCGGGCTGGTCAGGTGAGGATCGCCCATGCTGGCGGTTAGGTCCGACGCCTTGCTCGCCACCGCCGGACGCAAGCTGCGCGCCAGGCCGAAATCCATCAGCTTGGCTTGGCCGTGCTCAGTCAGAAAGATGTTGGAGGGCTTGATGTCGCGGTGCAGAATCCCTTTGCTGTGCGCCGCATGCAGGGCATCGCTCAGCTGGATGCCAATTTCCACTGCCATGTCCAGCGGCAGTGAGCCGCGCCACAACCGCTGTTGCAGCGTCTCGCCCTGCAGCAATTCCATGGCGATGAAATACTCGCCCTCATGCTCCCCTACGTCGTAAATGGTGCAGATGTTGGGATGGTTGAGGGCGGAGGCCGCCCGCGCCTCTCGTTGTAGCCGCTCCCGCGCTTGCTCATCGCGCTGATTTTCCGGCACGAACTTGAGCGCCACTTCCCGGCCCAGGCGCGTGTCCGCGGCGGAATACACAACTCCCATGCCCCCCTGGCCCAACTTCCCGCTGATGCGATAGTGGGAGACTACCCCGCCCACCTGCATGTTCACGCCCCCAAGTTGGCGTAATCCTGACCTTTGCCCCTGCTCTTGTCAATGTCCCGCCGATGTCATCGCCGATGTCATCCTGAGCGAGGGCGAATGCCCGAGCCGAAGGACCCCTACGCAGCTGGTCGTTCTCATTCCAGGCTCAGAGGAGTTCTCACCTGAACTTTCACCCTTGCCGATTGCTCGTCGCCCGTGAGCGGTGAGCACGAGTCGAGTGCCTGCCCTGAGTTTGCCGAAGGGGACCTTGCGCTTCACAGCAAATCACACCTTCAGCTCCACCACGGTTGCCCCGCCTCCACCCTCATTCTGCGGCGGCTCGCTCACCGCCGCCACCTGCGGATGCTTCTGCAGCATCTGCCGCAGCGACTTCCTTAGAATCCCCATCCCGCTGCCATGCACTACCCTCACCCTCTGCAGCCCCGCCAGAAACGCCCGGTCAATGAACTTCTCCACCGCGCTGGTCGCCTGGTCCACGGTTTGCCCGATCACGTTGATCTCCGACGGGGCGCTCAAATCCTCTTTCTCCAGCTTCACCGAAATTCCCCGCGCCCGCGCCGCCGCCACTGGGTTGTCCGCCGCCCGCGCCAGCACCTGCGCCACGTCATCATGCGGCACCCGCATCTTCATCGTGCCGATCTCCACCTCGTAGCCGCCCCCATCCAGCTTGCGCTTCACCACCGCCGTACGCCCCAGCGACTTCAGCTTTACCGTGTCGCCCTCGGCTACATGCTGTAACTCCTGCGGCCGCGCGTGCGGATCACCCACATCCGCCCCCGTATGGTGCGCCACTACCGCCGCATCGAACTGCTCTTTGAACTCCCGCCGCAGGCGCGAAATTCGCCTCTCCGCGTCCTTCGACAACTTCAGCGCCGCCGCCCGCTCCTGCACCGCCGCCACCATCTCCCGCGCCTGGTACTCAAAATCGCGCAGCACGCTTTCCAGCTTTTTCTCCATCTCCCGCACCCGGGCGCGCTGCTCCTTCATGCCTTCGGCTTCCAGGTGAGCCCGCTCCCGCGCCAGCTCCTGCTCCCGCGAATGCAGTTGCAGGCGCTCGCCTTCGGCCTGGCGCAGCTCGGCATGCAGGCGGTCCAGAAAACGCCCTACGTCCTGCGCCTGCGTGCCCAGCCGCGCTCGCGCCGCCTCAATGATCGTCGGATTCAGCCCCAGCCGCTGCGCGATGTTGATTCCCGCCGACGCCCCCGGCACTCCCACCTTCAATTCATATGTGGGCTGCAGCGTGCGCTCGTCAAACCCCACCGCCGCGTTTAGCACTCCGGGCGTGTTGGCGGCATACACTTTCAGCGAGGTGTGGTGCGTAGAAATCACCGTCAGCGCTCCCAACCGCCGGAAGTGTTCCGCTATCGCCACGGCCAGCGCCGCGCCTTCTTCGGGATCCGTAGCCGACCCCAGCTCGTCCAGCAGCACCAGCGACTCCGCCGTGGCCGTGCGCGAGATGAAATCAATGTTGGTGACGTGCGCCGAAAAAGTTGAAAGGTTCTGCTCAATGGACTGGTAATCGCCAATGTCCGCCAGCACCGCGTCAAACACCGGCAGTTCCGCCCTCTCCGCCGGCACCGGCATCCCCGCCTGCGCCATCAGCACCAGCAGCCCAATCGTCTTGATGGCCACCGTCTTCCCGCCCGTATTCGGCCCCGTGATGATCAGCTGTGTAGCGCCGGCGTCTGTCGTGGCGGCCTCTCGCCGCCCCTCCCCTCTCAGCTCCACGCTGATGGGCACCACTCTGCCGCCCTTGGCTTTGAAGTGTCGCTCCAGCAGCGGGTGCCGCGCATTGCGCAGCGCCAGAGCCCGGCCGCCGAAGTTCGCCGCCACACACTCATAATCATCCGCGAACCGCGCCTTAGCGAACTGCAGTTCCAGCTCCCCCAGAATCTCGCACGCCCGCAGGATGGCCTCAGCCTGAGCTCCCACGCGCCGCGTCATCTCCAGCAGAATCCGGTGGATCTCCGCCTGCTCTTCCTCCAGCAACCGCACCAGTTCGTTGTTCTGCTCGATCGTCTCCAGCGGTTCCACAAACACCGTCTGCCCGCTGGAGCTCACGCCGTGCACCACTCCATTCACCCGCCGCTTCTGTTCGCTTTTGACAGGGATAACAAATCTCTCGCCCCGAATTGTGACCAGCTCCTCCTGTACCACTCCACCTTCCGCGAGCCGCCTCACGTAGCTCTGCAGCGATTCATGAATCAGCCGCTTCTGCTTCTCAATCTCGCGCCGCACCGCCGCCAGTTGCGGCGAAGCCCGATCGTCCAGCGTGCCGTCGGGCAAAATTTTGTTGCGGAAGAATCGCAGCAGCTCGGTGAACTCCGCAATGCCGGAAGAAAGTTGGCCTACCGCTACCCAGGGCGCTTTCATTGTGGCCGGCGGCTGCAGCGCGATCTCCCGCCACTCTGCCGCCCGGTCCACTACGGCAACAATTTCGCGCAGCTCGCCTGCCTCTAGCGCTGCGCCCTCAATACGCGCCTTCTGTACCAGGTTGCTCGGGTCGTTCAATCCCAAAAACTCAAAGCGCCCGCCCACCCGGCGATATTCCCGGATCTCCTCCGTCATTTCCTGCTGGCGCTCCATCCACTCCTGATCCCCGGAAGGCGCCAGCGCCGTTATCCGCGCCTGCCCCAGCGGCGACGAGGCGTATCCCCGCAGCATCTCCCGCACGCCCTCAAACTCCAGCACCCGCGCGCTGCTGTGTTTTAGTCCCTCCGCCATTCCTTCATCCTAAAACAATTCCACTTGCGCTAAAGCAATTCCCCTTGTGACTGTCATCCTGAGCGAAGCAGGGCGGTTCGCTTGCGAACCGGCCTGCGGAGTCGAAGGACCCCTACGCAGCCCGCGCGATCACATGTGTTGTAAGGAGTTCTACCGAAAAACGC
>DATEGM010000503.1:0-3476 GCA_035280085.1 Terriglobales bacterium | reverse complement strand
TTGCCAGCACAACCTTGGATAGCCGCAATTTGAAGGTGCCGTCGCTGATGCGATTACCGACCACGGTGATCTGGTCGCCGGGATGGAGCGTATCTTTTGTCCAGCCCGCATTCGCCATCCGACTGGGACTGGGGCCGCCAGCAGCCCATTTTTCGATCTCGCCTTTATCATTTTTTACATCCAGGTTCATCCACACATGCGGATTACCGAAATCGAATCCCGTCACGGTGCCGGTCATCGTCGTTAGATTTTTCATGTCGTAGCCCCGCCACGCATGGTGCGCGAAGCCGGGAGCCGCTGTGACCAGCAGCGTAAGCGGGAATGCAATGAGCGCCAAAACCCTGGTTCTCATGTTTGCCACCTCATTGAATGCGACTATATCACTGACGCATTCGCGTGATGTGAGGTTTCCGGACTTGGGTCATCCGATCGCGATTGATTATGAGAAGGGCCGGCAGTTCAGATGATAACGCGTGCTTCGCCAGGCGGATTGAGTAGAATGGGTCGAGCAGACTGGCGATCTCGGGCCAGATGATTTCTCAATGCCCATAGCAGCGCCGGACAGACCCCACGCAAAGGAGGAGCGAGTCCATGGTTCGCAAAGCCTCGGCAGTGTGGAAGGGATCACTCAAGGAAGGGAAGGGCACAATATCGAGCGAGAGCGGTGTGCTTTCCAATACGCCATATTCGTTTTCGACGCGTTTTGAAAATGCGAAAGGAACCAACCCCGAGGAGTTGATCGCCGCGGCGCACGCGGGATGTTTCACGATGGCTCTTTCCGCACAATTGGGGAACGCGGGCATCACGCCGGAGAGCCTGGAGACGACGGCTTCGCTGACCCTCGACAAGTTAGACGCCGGGTGGACCGTCACAAAAATTCATCTGGACGTCACAGCGCGCATCCCGGGCGCCGACAAGGCGGCGTTTGACAAGGCGGCTGAGAATGCCAAGGCGGGCTGTCCCATTTCCCGTTTGTTAAAAGCGGATATCACGATGACGGCGCGGCTGGTCGGGGGACAGGCGACCAGCGCTTAGAGATTGGCGAAGCTAACCAGGATTAGACAAGGCCTTCATCTTGGCGGCGAAGGCCTTATCTCATTCCATTGCAACGCGGCAAGAAAACTACACGAAATGTCGTAGCGCCTTCTAAGGTATAAGCCTTCCACTCGATCCCATCAAAATCTTAGGGCTTCTGCAGGGTGGTGCGTATTCCCGCTCCTATGCTGTTCCGGGTATGGTCCTGGGGTCCGATGCACAATTTTACCGAAGCCGTGAGTCAGCGGCGATTTGGCCCCCAGGGAGGAGATATGTCTAAGTTGGTGAGCGGGTTGCGCCGCTTTGGGTCGGCGACAAGGGTGATCTGTATTGTCCTGGCGCTATCCTCGGCGACTGCGCATGCCCAAACCTTTAAGATAACGAACCTGACCAACAATACGGCCGCTAAAGCCTCTTTTCCCAATCTGGTGATCGATGGCAAAGGCAATAGCTACTTGGCTTGGGTAGACCCCGCAAGGCGCGGAATTGTGGTTGCTTCTCAGTTCGACGGAACAAAATTCAACGCGCAGGCCGTAATCCCGACGGCAGCATTGCCCGCTTTCCAACCACAAATAGCCGTTCGCGTCGTTTCCGGCCCGACACCTAATGTCGAGATCGTGTGGGCATCCTTGAACCCAGCGTCTACGCCGACTGCGCCCCTGTATGACGTATTTGCAGCGCGATCGAATGATGGCGGCGCCACTTTTCCTAGCGGGGCGTCCCCCGTCTCCGGATCTCCCGGGGGTTCAGGCCCAGTGGCTCTGGCAGATACGCCGCGCGTAGCATTTGATACCACGGGAACGGTTGACGTCGTTTGGGGCCAGACTGGGGTCTGGATCAGCCAAGCCACGGACGGCCAGGCTTTTGGTCTATCAATCACTCTCCTTCCGGTGACGACTCCGCCGACTCCGCCTCCCAATACAGGGGGGCCGCGAATCGCCGTTTCCGCGGCCGGTCATATCTTCGTAGCGTGGACTGACGAAGCGGCGAAGAATCAATCCACAAGTTTCTGCATGAACGACGACCCCAACGCCACCATGGGCGGCAATTTCTGGATGAATGAAACCCTGGCATCGAACGTACCCAGCTTTCTCAACACTCGCAACCTATCCGCCAAGGATTGGAATCTGGGTGCCAATAGCCCTAATTCGAAGTTCCAGGTTGGGTTCTATGGCTGCTCCTTTGACAACCTCATTCTGTTCAATGATACGGTTGGAGGGCGTGTTCATCTTCTTTGGTCGGACGATTCACCGGATGAAGACGTTCTAACCAGCAAAACGCAAGGGACGTACCCGGCAGGTTCGCCGTTTGCCGGCCTGACCCAGTTCTCATTCCCTATCAATTTGGCAAACCTCCCGGCAGGTTCGCCCCAGATTGCCATCGATAACAACGGCAGCTATTACGTTGTTTGGTCGGGCGGGCCTACGGGCGGCACCGGAGCGTCGCCCGGAAGCACAAATTCCCAAGGCATATTCTTCAGCCGCTCGGATGACCACGGCGAAACTTTTTCCGGTTGCGGTCCGGCCCAATGTCCGGCGATTAACATCGCTGCTCCAAATGCCGTAGCACCGGCATACCCGCATGCGGCGGTCGACTCCAGCGGTAATGTGAGTGTCGCCTGGGAACAGGTGGATCAGCAGAAACTATCCACCAGCGATACCTTTGGTGTCTTCTTCGCCCATTCAAGTGATCGAGGCAACACTTTCCCGACTGTCGTGCAGGTGTCCACGAACTCGTCAGCACTGTGCTTCAACAACAATCCTGCCGAAACAACGCCGGACAACACAACCTGCGGAACCGTTCAGCTCGGACTGGATACAAGCTCAAGCCCGGATATGGCTTGGGTGAACCAGGCCGGCGGGGCCGCGGTGGCTGATATTGATTTAGCGACGACAAATTTGCAGGGCCAGCTCGCGAGCGATTTCAACATCACCGCGACTGTCTCGTCACAAACCGCTCAGAGCGTGAACTTTAGCGTGAACGCTACGGGCAGCGGCGGATTCTCGGGCTCCATTGCCCTCGCTTGCAGCAATTTCTCGTTGGCTCCGAAGTCGGGCCCGCTCAGCTGCTCGTTTACTCCTGCGACCATCAATGCGGGAGGATCATCTACCGGGAGCATAACTCTGCCTCCGGATATGCCGACGGGACAGGTTACGTTCAATGTGAACGGAACCAGCGGCGGGACGACGCACCGCGTGACCGTGACGATGGGTTCACTGGCCACGGTTTCGCCTACCTCGGCGAACCTCTCGGCAGCAAACGCCTCGGCTAACTTCACAATAACCGTGAGCCAGAGCGGCTTTCCAGGTCCCATAACGTTTTCGTGCGTGAATGGCGATACCGGCAAAGCGCTTCCCAGTTGGCTAACCTGCAGCTTTAACCCACAGCCTCTGAATCCTTCCCAGAGCAACACGGATACGCTCACCGTTTCACGAGTGGGC
>DATEGM010000502.1:0-9744 GCA_035280085.1 Terriglobales bacterium | reverse complement strand
AAAGAGTTCCAACAAAGCTGCCCGGTACGGCTTCTGAATGGCCAGGGTGCGGACACTTTGTATTTTGTGGATAGTATTACGGCCTACGATGACCGCATACAGGCGATTGGGCGGGCCACGGCGAAGGTCCTTCGTCATCTGGGCCAGGACTTCGGAATCTTGGGCGCGGCTGAACGAGACAGCGGTCACGACGTCCGGCGCTTTGGGGAAGAGACATTATTCCAGGCACTCCGAGACCACAACACACAGGCCATTCAGGCATCCGGGGTGCGGCGGATCGTTACCTCTGACCCGCACGCCTACAACGCGCTTAAGCACGATTACAAAAATGTGCCGCCAGTGGAGCACGTCAGCCAGGTCATCGCGCGCGAAGTTAAGTCCGGCAGGATCAAATTTAATCCCGCAGAAAACAACCGGGTTTACACCTATCACGATCCCTGCTACCTGGGCCGGCACAACCAGATCTACGACGATCCTCGAACTGTGCTTGATGCCATTCCTGGCTTGAAGCGGGTTGAAATGAAGCGCTCGCGGGACCGCTCGTTCTGCTGTGGTGGCGGCGGGCTGATGCTGTTCTATGAACCAAAGGAAGACGAACGCATCGGGGTGAAGAGAGTCAGGATGGCCGCGGAAGCGGGCGCCAACGTGATCGTTACGGCGTGCCCGTTCTGCATGGTGAACATTGAAGATGCGATCAAGGTAGCGGGCCTCGAAGGAAAGATGACGGCCATAGACCTGGCGGAACTGGTGGACCAGCAGATCGTAAAAGAGACCCGGCAAGCAGCCTGAGGAGGAGAGCGTGGAGATTCTAGTTGGCGTCAAGCGAGTGCCCGATACCTCGGAGAACGAAATCGAGCTCAACAGTGCCGGCAATGACATCGAGCGCGACGAACTGGTCTATTCCGTCAACGAACCCGACAACTACGCGGTTGAGGAAGCACTGCAGATCGTCGCACGTGTGGGCGGCAACGTCACCGTGGTCACCGTCGGCGGTGAGGACGACGAGGAGGTGTTGCGTCGGGAAATGGCCATGGGAGCCGGCAAAGGAGTGTTGCTTTCCGATGATGCCTTCGACGGCTCCGACGCTCGGGGCGTTGCGGCCGTTCTCAGCGCCTTCGCTAGGGAGGGAAACTACGACCTGATCCTCACAGGCGTGCAGGCCGAGGATGGAGGGGCGCAGGTCGGAGGCATGCTGGCCGCCATGCTCGATTATCCGTTTGCTTCCCTGGTCAATTCCATCGAAGTGCTGGAAGAGAGGAAGCTCAAGCTCAGCCGCGAAATCGAAGGCGGCAACCGCGAGATAAGCGAGATTGAGCTGCCCTGCGTGCTTTCGATTCAGACCGGCATCAATGAACCGCGTTATGTCGGCATGCGGGGCATTCGGGCCGTGGCCTCGGTGCCCATCCCAACCTATGGTGCGGGGGAATTAAAGCTCGACCCCGCCACTGTTGGGGAAGCCGCGGCGAAGGTGAAACGCCTCGATTATTTCGTACCCGCGCTGGGTCAGGGAGCAGAAATGCTCCACGGCAACCGTGAGGAGATAGTCGCGAGAGTTACGGATCTGATTGCAGCCAAAGGAGGGCTGAGGTAATGCCCCAGGTCTTTGCTTTCATCACTCATAAACGTGGTGTCGTAGATGATTCAGCCGCTGAACTGCTCGCCGCGGCAAAGAAGATTGACACCATAGCGGCGCCTACCGCGATTGTCACAGGTTGGGGCGCGGAGTTGGATGATGTCGCCGATAAGTTGTGCGCGTCTTTTCCGGAGGTGTGGGAAATTGCCAAGGAGGCGCTGGCCTACCCCAACGCGGAACTCATCCGGCAAGCGCTGGTCAGAGTTCTGCCCGCTGGTTGCATCGTGCTGCTGGCTCACGAACACTTCGGGATTGACCTGGCGCCGGGCCTCTCCATCAAGTTGGACGCCGCCTTTGCCTCCGACCTGACGGCAATCGAGGGAAGGGACGGGGCTCGCCTTAGAGTGGTCCGCCAGGAGTTTGGCGGGCAGGTGAGCGCCCATGTTGAATGTGACATTTCGTCGGGTGCAGTTTTAACCATCCGCCCGGGCGCATTTAAGGCGACGCCAATCCCTGCGGCGAATGGCGCTGTAGTGGACAAGTCAGGGGAGGTAGGAGAGCTCAACGCCCGTCGCCGCTATGTGGAAACGGTGGTTGCCGAGGCGGGCGATGTGGATATCACCAAGCACGCAATCCTCGTTTCCGTTGGCCGCGGAATTCAGGAGAAAGACAATATCGCGATTGCGCAGGATCTGGCCGACGTTCTGGGAGCGGCAGTTTCCTGCTCACGCCCCGTGGTTGACGCCAAGTGGCTCGAGAAATCGCGCCAGGTCGGTTCATCGGGCAAGACGGTGAAGCCAAAGGTGTATTTGGCATGCGGCATCAGCGGCGCCTTCCAGCACTTGGCCGGCCTTAAAGGGAATCCTTTCATTATCGCCGTCAATAAAAATCCTAAGGCCCCCATCTTCCAGGTCGCCGATATCGGAATCGTTGACGACCTTTTAGAGCTCCTGCCGGAGCTGACCAGCAAGATTCGTGAAATGCGAAAAGCAGCTTAACGAGGACCTCGACATGATTGCTCCCAAAACGCTGAAGATGAGTTTGAAGTCGCTTAGGGACTTCGCCAAGAAAAAGTTGCCGGACGAGACTCTTATCGAACTGGACGAGCGCGACGAGTGCCCGCTTGAAATTGTGCGCTACATGTGCAACCCCGATCAACTGGGGATTCAGCTCCTCTTTATTCCCGAGGAGCACGGCGGGCTGGGTGGAGGCGCCTTCGATGTGTACTGCATTTGCGAGGAGATGGCGCGAATTGATCTGGGAGTAGCCACGGCGGTGCTCGCCACCTTTCTGGGCAGCGACCCCATCACGGTGGGCGCCACCCCGGAGCAGAAAAAGCTCTGGCTCAGCCGTATCGCGAATGAGGGAATTTTGTTCGCCTACGGCGCGACGGAACCCGAGGCGGGGAGTGACTTGGGAGCCCTGAAGACCACAGCCGATCCCGTGCTTCAGGATGGCCAAGTGGTCGGGTACAAGATTAGCGGCAACAAGCAATGGATCAGCAATGGCGGCATCGCGGACGCTTACACAGTTCTGGCCAATACACCGGCCGGCCCCAGTTGGTTCGTCGTAGAGAAAGGCGCCAAAGGCTTTACCCATGATGAACCGGAAGACAAGCATGGCATTCGCCTGAGCAATACAGCGGCCCTGGCGTTTAGCGATGTTTACGTTGACGCTGATCGCCTCATCGGCGGCGTCGAGGGCCAGGGACTCAATCAAGCCCAGGCTGTCTTCGGATACACGCGCCTCATGGTGGCAGCTTTCGGCCTGGGAGCAGGTTGGGCGGCGCTGGATCGTGCCATTCCGTACTCCACTAAGCGGATTCAGGCGGGGGCGCTACTTTCGGAAAAGCAGGGATACACCCACAAGCTGATTGTGCCGCACGTAGTGCGCCTGGAAGCTGCCCGCGCGTACATCGAAGAAACTGCGGAACGCATTGATGCCGGCGAGGGCAGCCTCAACACCGAGGGTGCGATCGCGAAATACATGGCATCGGAGGCCGGCAATGCGGCCGCGGAGGCCGCCATTCAGGCCCTGGGCGGCTATGGCTACACCCACGAGTACATGGTGGAGAAAATCAGCCGCGATGTGCGCATCACCACGATTTACGAAGGCACTTCCGAAATCATGGAGATGACCATCAGCCGTGACCGCTGGCAGCTTCATCTCAAAACTCGCGGACAACACTACCACGAGCAGGCGCAAGTGCTGGAAAAGCTACACGCGCAATGCCCGAATGTGGGCGCTGACGTTGCGGCCCTGGCTGCGCACGCTCTGGCTGAAACGATGGAGAAGGCGCGCATCGGGCGCCTGACCCGCTATCAGCACATTCTTCTGCGCCTCGGCGAGTTGATCGCCTGCGTGGAGAGTGCGGGTAGTCTTGCCCGGCGTGCAGTTCGCTCAGCGGAAGGCAAGCTCAGCGAGAAGGCCAATCGGCGCTTTGACGCAAGCGCGCTGGCGGCGTTGAGCCGGGTCTTCGCTCGCGAGGCGGCGTTGAAGGTTGCGGAGGAAGGCCTTCGTCTTGTGGTTGGGGCGGGAGGCGTCAGGGACAGCGAAACCCCCACACTAGAGGCAAGCATGCAACTGCCCGCCATTCATCGCGCACAGGCGGGATTGATTGCAGACATGGATTTCATAGCAGATGTCTTGTACAACCGCGCGGCAAGAAGTGCTGCTCGTGCGGCGTGAGTTCTTATAAGTAGCACCGGCATCCGCCTAGTTCTGAGGGTGTCGCTTAATAGAGCGGGAGCGCAATCATGGAAAACACTGCATACCGGGCCATCGCGATTGTCGGGGCAGGCGCCGTTCTGCCGGACGCGCCCAATGTACCTGCCTTCTGGGAAAACGTGAAAAGCGGCCGCTACAGCATCAGCGAGGTTCAGCGCGACCGCTGGGACCCGTCGCTTTATTACGATTCCGATCCCAGCGCCCCGGATAAAACCTACTCCAAGATCGGCGGCTGGATTCGCGACTATCCCTGGGAACCCATGCAGTGGCGCCTGGCAGTTCCGCCGCGGGTGGTTGATGCCATGGATGTGGCACAGAAGTGGGCCATCGCCTGCACCCGGGAAGCATTGGAAGATTACGGCTATCCCAAACGGCCGCTGGATCTAGAGCGCACCGCGGTAATCCTTGGCAATGCCATGGCGGGCGAAAGACACTACATGACGGCATTGCGAGTTTATTTTCCGGAATATGCCCGCGAACTCGAGGAAAGCGGAAGTTTTGCGGCCCTGCCGGAAGCCGTGCGGCGCGAAATTACCCTCGAGTTGCATGAGCGCATGGGAAAGCACCTGCCGGAAATTACGGAAGACAGCATGCCCGGCGAACTTGCCAACTGTATTGCCGGGCGCATTGCGAACATCTACAACTTTCACGGCCCCAACTACGTTGTAGATGCCGCCTGCGCTTCGGCCATGGCGGCCATCAGCTCCGCAGTCGAAGGGCTGGTGCAGAACGATTTCGATGTCGCCGTAACCGGCGGCATTGACCGCAATATGGGTGCCTCCACCTTCGTGAAGTTCTGCAAGATTGGGGCCCTCTCGGCAACCGGCACTCGTCCCTACGCGGAAGGCGCTGACGGATTCGTTATGGGCGAAGGCGCTGCCATGTTCCTGCTCAAGCGTCTGGCCGATGCCGAACGCGACGGCGACAAGATCTACGCCGTGCTCCGCGGCATGGGTGGCTCCAGCGACGGAAAAGGGAAAGGAATTACTGCTCCCAATCCCATTGGCCAGAAGTTGGCCGTTGAGCGGGCCTGGCAAAATGCCGGTCTGTCGCCTGCAACGGCCACGTACGTTGAGGGACACGGAACCTCCACCCGCGTGGGCGACGTGGTGGAAGTGCAGAGCCTGGTGGATGTGCTAAGTGGCTTCCATCTTCCTGCTGAATCGGTGGCGTTGGGTTCGGTCAAATCCAACATCGGGCACCTCAAAGGGGCTGCCGGCGCAGCCGGTTTCCTGAAGACGATGCTGGCTCTGCGGGATAAAGTGCTGCCGCCCAGCGTCAATTGCGAACGCCGCAATCCGGACATTGACTTTACTCATTCTCCCGTCCGCGTGAACACCGAGCTGACCCAATGGACGGTTCCGAAAGATGCTGTGCGGCGCGCTGGTTTGAGCGCTTTCGGTTTCGGGGGCACGAACTTTCACGCCGTTCTCGAAGAATACCTTCCCCACAGACTGACGGGAAACGGCAAGCGGTCAGTGGCAGTAAGTGAGGCGCCCTCGGAGCGGGTAAGTGAGGTGATTCATGCCAAGGTTGGTCCCCGCGGTCCTGTCGCTTCCTTCAAGGCTCCGTTACGCGGTGCGCTGGTGATCGGCGCCGCTTCAGAAACCCTGCTCAGTGAACGCCTGAGCGCAATCAAGAAGGAAGCTGAGGCAGGCCGCGCGCCCGCTCCGGCGGCCCCGGCAGAAGCGGATCTGCGCGCGCCCGAACGCCTGGCGATTGATTATGCCGATGCCAGGGATCTGGCAACCAAAGCCGGGAGCTCCCTCAAAGCGCTGGCGGCCAACCAGGGTCCTGTGTGGAAGGCTCTGCGCGTGCAGGGCATCTTCCGCGGACACGGGCCCGCGCCCAAGGTGGCATTCCTTTACACCGGCCAGGGCTCGCAGTACGTCAACATGCTGCAGCCTTTGCGCGCCATCGAACCGATTGTCGCGGAAACGTTTGCTGAAGCGGATCGCGTCATGACGCCGCTGCTGGGTAAGCCGCTCAGCCAGTTCATATTTATTAATTCCACCGACGCAGCCGCTGTGGCCAAGGCCGAAGACGACCTGCGGCAGACCGCCATTACCCAGCCCGCCGTGCTGGCCACCGACATGGCGTTAACCCGCCTGCTCGCGGCTTACGGTATTGCGCCCGACTTCACCATGGGTCATAGCCTGGGCGAATACGGAGCCCTGATTGCCTCCGGGGCTATTCCCTTCGAGGATGCCCTGGAAGCGGTGAGCGCGCGTGGCCAGGAAATGACTCGTGTGTCGCTAAAAGATAACGGACGCATGGCAGCGGTGTTCGCCCCCCTGGCCGAAATCGAGCGGATTTTGAAAACGATTGACGGCTATGTTGTGGTGGCGAACATCAACAGCGAGAGCCAGGGAGTGGTAGGCGGCGCCAGCCAGGCAGTGGAGCAGGCTATGGAAGCCTTCCAGAAGGCTGGCTACGAAGTTGCCGCTTTGCCGGTCAGCCACGCCTTCCATACTTCCATTGTTGCTCCCGCCAGCGAGCCACTGCGGCGGGTCCTGGAGCGTCTGCGCCTGCAAGCGCCACGAATTCCGATGATTGCCAATCTGAACGGTGAGTTTTATCCCACTGGTCCGGATGTCGTGCCCCGCATGCTCGACATACTGGCGCAGCAGGTGGCTTCTCCCGTGCAATTCATAAAGGGCCTGCGCACGCTCTATGAGGCCGGAGCCCGCGTGTTCGTGGAATTGGGACCGAAGAAGGCGCTGCAGGGATTTGCTGAAGACGTGCTCGGCGGGCGCGGCGATGTGGTTTCGCTTTTTACCAATCATCCCAAGTTTGGTGATGTTCCGTCCTTCAACCAGGCCCTGTGCGGGCTTTATGCGGCAGGGCTGGGTCGGGGCGTTGTAGAGCACGCAGTGACGTCTGCGTCCGTTCCAGAGGCGGCGGAAACCCGTAAACCGACACCGCGCGCTGCTTCCGCAGGAGTCGACTCCGAAGCGCCGTCGAATGGTGATCGCTACATGGAACTCGGCCGGATGTTTGCCGAGGTGCTGGAGCGTGGCTGGCAAATATACGGCGGGCAGAAGCCGGCGCGAAGCAGCGCTCCGGTAGCTATCACGGGAGCGGCGCTGGGCTTGCCGGGAACAGAGCACGTCTTCGACGACGGCAACATTGGGCGCATTCTGCGAGGCGATCAGTTCATTGATGTTGTTCCTGGCCAGCTTCGCCGCGCCATGCTCGACAAGCACATCACGCGGCTGGTGAAGAGCGACAACGGCGGGCCCACATTCGAAACCATTAATAATGTCGCGGACGTTATCAAGCTGGCCGGCCGTGGCCGCGCCTTCGACTTAGAGCACGAGTTTGGGGTTTCCGCCGAGCGTCTGGCCGCTCTGGACCGGGTGACCCAACTGGCTATCGCCGCGGGCATTGACGCCCTGCGCGACGCCGGTATCCCTCTGGTCATGCGCTACAAGACCACCAGCAAAGGCACAAAACTGCCCGATCGCTGGGCCTTGCCCGATGCTTTGCGCGACGAAACGGGCGTAATCTTTGCTTCTGCTTTTCCTGGCTACGACTCCTTTGCCGACGAGATATCTCGTTACCACGCGGACCGCGCGCGGCGCGAGCAACTTGCCATGCTGGAAAATTTGCGGGCTCGAATGGCGGAGACAAATGGCCACTCCATCCTGGAGCAGGAACTCGAGCGCCGTGCAGAAGAACTGCGCGACCTTATCGAAAAAGAACCTTACGTCTTCGACCGCCGCTTCCTGTTCCGCACCCTTTCCATGGGACACTCGCAGTTTGCTGAATTCATCGGCGCTCGTGGTCCGAATACTGCGATCAATGCAGCGTGCGCAAGTACGACGCAGGCTGTGGGGCTGGCGGAGAACTGGATCCAAGCCGGCAAATGCCGCCGCGTCATCGTGCTCTCGGCGGACGATGTCACATCCGACCACATGATGGAGTGGTTTGGCGCCGGCTTCCTGGCCAGTGGGGCGGCAGCCACCGACGAAGTAGTCGAGGAGGCTGCTACACCTTTCGACGGGCGCCGGCACGGCATGATTGTCGGCATGGGTGCCGCGGCCCTGGTGGTGGAGAGCGTAGAAGCGGCGCGGGAAAGAGGACTCCAGCCCATCTGTGAAGTTTTGAGCTCCGTGACCGCCAACAGCGCCTTCCACGGCACTCGCCTGGATGTGCAGCACATCAGCCAGGTGATGGAAGACCTGATCAGGCAAGCCGAGCAGCGGCACGGCATTCAACGTAAGGAGATCGCCCCGCGCATGGTCTTCGTTTCGCACGAAACCTACACACCCGCGCGTGGAGGCAGCGCCTCGGCCGAAATCTTCGCTCTACGTCATGTTTTCAGTGAGGTTGCCGATCGCATTGTGATCGCAAATACGAAAGGCTTCACCGGACACGCCATGGGTACCGGAATTGAAGATGTGGTCGCCGTGAAAGCACTGGAGACCGGCTGCGTGCCGCCGGTGGCCAACTTCAAGGAAGTTGATCCGGAACTCGGATCTTTGAACCTGTCGAAGGGCGGCATGTATCCGGTGGAGTATGCGCTGCGCCTGGGCGCTGGCTTTGGTTCGCAGATCAGCATGACCCTGGTGCGATGGGCGCACACGAAGGATGAAGTGCACCGGGCGCCTAATGCGCTGGGCTACGCTTACCGCATTAGTGATCCTGGGGCATGGAGTAGTTGGCTCAGCCGCACCGCAGGGTATCCCACAGCAGATTTGGAAGTAGTGCGCCGTACGTTACGAGTACGCGATCAGGGGCCAGCGGCACACGTGGGACAGACAGCTCAGGAGCGGCGCACAGTGCCGGCGGCGACGGTTGAAAAACAAGTACCGCCGGTTCCTGCAACCCCAATCAAGCCGCTGGAAACAAAAGCGGCACCTGCACCAATTGCTGCCCCGAGCGAGCCGCAACCGAAGCCGGCGAAGAGTGAGCCGGCTCTGCTCCCGAAGCCCGCTCCTGCGGGGGATGCCGTGAAAGACCGGGTGCTCGCCGTGGTCGCCGCCAAGACCGGCTACCCGGTTGACATGCTCGATCTGGACTTGGACCTCGAAGCGGACCTGAGAGTTGATACCGTGAAGCAGGCGGAAGTGTTTGCCGCCATCCGAGAAGCTTACGCCATCCCTCGGGACGAGAACCTCAAGCTGCGTGATTTCCCCACCCTCGCTCATGTGATCCGCTTTGTCCATGAACGGCGGCCGGATATTGCCGCTGAAAAACCGATTCCTTCCACTGACAAAACAGGCGCTTCTCCTGCAGAAGCGAAACAAGAGGTCAAAGCGGTCGTGCCACAGCCCGCTGCAACTTCGCCTGCCGCGCCCGATGCTGTGAAGGAACGGATACTTGCGCTCGTGGTGGAGAAGACCGGCTATCCCAAAGATATGCTCGATCTCGACCTCGACCTGGAAGCCGACCTGGGCATTGACACCGTCAAACAGGCGGAAATGTTCGCGGCTATCCGC
>DATEGM010000501.1:0-6303 GCA_035280085.1 Terriglobales bacterium | reverse complement strand
CATCTGCTGGATAACCCGGCGGATTTGGTGAACACAGCGATCGTCCATTCCCGAACACAAATTTCGCAAACGAACAGTGCCTGGTTTTTCTTTACATGAGATCGCCTTTATTTTCAAAGTAATGGCACGGCAACGCATTTGCTTCCCGCATGATGCGGGTAGTACTTGTCGTGCTTACGAGGAGACTTGCCGATGAAGAAATTCATGGTGGCACTTTCATGCGCGGTGATAGCGGCGCTGGTGTTTGCTACG
This sequence comes from Terriglobales bacterium, assembly GCA_035280085.1. Lineage (GTDB taxonomy): Bacteria > Acidobacteriota > Terriglobia > Terriglobales > Acidobacteriaceae > JAICWP01. The sequence goes on along the minus strand of DATEGM010000501.1, from coordinate 6,051 downwards.
CCTGAGCCTGACAATAACCAGCCGAAGTACACAAGGAGCGGGGAGCTCGTGCGACCCGAAAATTACCGCGAGTGGGTGTTTCTGTCGTCAGGCTTCGGCATGAACTACAGCCCCGCGCCGGGCAGCCATGACATGTTCTCCAATGTGTTTGTTCCGGGGTGGGCATACCGCGAATTTGTGCAATCTGGGCACTGGCCAGACAAGACCATATTCGTTGTGGAAGAACGAATGGCGCAGAGCAAAGGTTCCATCAACAAGCACGGAAATTTCCAGACTGATTTGATGGGTCTGGGCGTCGAGGTAAAGGATTCTACTCTTCCCGACAAATGGGCCTACTACAGCTTCCAAAGCAACCGAACTGCAGTCGCCAATCCCAAGCCAGGCTGCTTCTCATGTCACGAACAGCATGCGGCTGTTGAGCACACATTTGTGCAGTTCTACCCGACACTCAAGCCCATCGCGAAGAAATTTGGGACCTATAGGCAGTCGGCTGAGAACGTTGAATAGCATCACGCATCGCAGTTGGAATGGCCCTTAAGCGCCCCCGCTCCGGCACTGATATTGAGATCTACTCATACCGCAGCGCCTCAATTGGATCCAGGCGCGCGGCTTTTCGCGCCGGATAGTAGCCGAAGAAGATGCCTACGGCGGCGGAGAACAGGCTGGCGATCAGAATCGCCTTGGCGGAAAGTTGCACCGGCCACCCCAGCACCTGGGTGATGCCCCAGGAGCCACCCGCGCCCAGCAGCACGCCCATGGCTCCGCCCAGCAAGCTCAACATGATCGCCTCGCTCAGAAACTGCAGGTGAATGTTGGCCTCCGTCGCGCCCACTGCCATGCGCACGCCGATTTCGCGCGTGCGCTCGGTCACCGACACCAGCATTACGTTCATGATGCCGATGCCGCCCACCAGCAGCGCCACCGAGGCAATGCTTACCAGCAACCCGGTGAGCACCTTGCTGGCCGCCAGTTGCGCCTGGATCACGTCTTCCGGGCTGCGGATGTTGAAGTCGTCGTCCTCGCCGGGCTTGATGTGGTGGCGCTCGCGCAGCAGAGCCACCGCCTGCTGCGTCGCCTCCTTCACCATGGCCGGGGTCACCGCCGAGCACAGGATGTCCTTCAGCCAGGTAATGCCGGCAATTTTTTTCTGCACGGTGGTGTAGGGCATGATGATGGTGTCGTCCTGGTCCTGACCGAACCACGACTGCCCCTTAGGCGACAGCGTGCCAATCACCTTGCAGGGAACATCGCTTACCCGGATAACCTTGCCCAGCGGGTCTTCCGCGCCGAAAAGCTGCTGGCGCACCGTTTCGCCGATGACACAAACATCGGCGCTGCGGCGCACGTCATCTTCGGTGAAGGGCACGCCGCTCTGCAGGGTCCAGCGCTTAATATCGAAGTAGTCGGGGCCTTCGCCACGGTAGATGGTGCTCCAGTTCTGATTACCGTAAACGATCTGCACTGAGCCATCCACCTGCGGCGAAACCGACTTGATAAGGCGCACCTGCTGCAGGATGGCGGTAGCGTCGCCCACAATGAGCGATTTGGTTTCGTGGCTGCCCAGGTGAACGCCGCCGCGGGTGCGGCTGCCGGCCTCGATCCACACCAGGTTGTCGCCCAGGTTGTGCAGCTGCTCCTCCACCTGGGCGGAGCCGGCGCTGCCGATGGCCACCACGCAGATCACCGCCCCGATTCCGATCATGATGCCCAAGACGGTCAGGCTGCTGCGCATCTTGTTGCGGGCGAGGACGCGCAGGGCATCGCGCAGCATGGATTCAATCTGCATAGCTTTCTGCTTCTCAGAAACCTTATCACCAGTCGGGCGGGGTTGCTGTGACCTGGGAGGCCAAGCAAAAGCAATCGAAAGCAATCGTTATCGAAACGATAGCATTGACAACCTTTCGCAACCGGAGTAGCTTTCCCTGCATCGGGGCTTTTCTCGTCAGCCCCAAGAGGTAAGGCCATGCCCAGGGTTCTGCAGGTTTTTCGCGTTACCCCTACGGAAGACGGTTGGCTGCTCTGCGCCGACGGCGCCGCTGCGCAGCAGAAATTTACCTCCAAAACCGACGCCATTTCTGCCGGCGTGCGGCTGGCGCTGTCCGGCGGCTACCTCCTGGTGTCCCACCCGGATGGCAGCGTGGAAAAGATGTTTCCCTTCTGCAAGCAGTAGCGGGTATCGAAGAGGCGCAGCTAACCCGGCTCCTGCCCAGAGCGATTTACCAACTACTAACTACCAGCTACCTCACAGCTTCCGCCCCGCTATGAGTGAGATAATTTCCCCCGGGAGGTTCCTATGCGCCCCGTGATTGCCTTTGACCTCAACGGCACGTTGCTGGACCTCAGCGCCCTGGACCCCTATTTTCTTAGAACTTTCGGCGACACCGAGGCCCGGCGGCAATGGTTCATCGAACTAATCCAGTCGGCCATGGTGGCCACCATCACCGGCTCCTTTGTGGATTTTCCAACTCTGGGCAAAAACGCGCTGGAAACGCTGGCCGGGCGGCGCAGCACCATGCTGGGCTCGGAAGAAAAAATTGAGCTGCTGCAGAACCTGCGCCAGATACCCGCTTTCCCGGACGTGGGCCCGGCGCTCGCTCGCCTGCACGATGCCGGCTTTCAGCTTGCCATCCTCACCAACTCCCGCCAGCAGGCCGCGGAAGAAGCCCTGCGTCAGGCGGGCCTGCGGGATTACTTTGCGCGCGTACTTTCCGCGGAAATGGCGCAGCGCTACAAGCCCGCGCCAGAGGTTTACCGCCTGGCTGCCAAAGAACTGAACGTGGAGTCCGCGTCCCTGCTGCTGGTGGCCGCCCACTCCTGGGATACTACTGGCGCTATCCGCGCCGGCTGCGAGGCTGCTTTCGTGCAGCGCCCCGAGCAGGTGCTCGATCCGCTGGCGCCCCGGCCGCGCATGATTGTGCGCGACCTGGAGCAGCTTGCGGGGAGAATCATTGAAATGGAGCAGGCGGCTTAAATTCAGGGCCACGGATTTACACGGATCAGCACGGATTGTTTTTATTTTCGTGAATTGATCCGCGGAAATCCGACCGTGAATCCGCGGCAAGGAAGTTCTTGGCTGCCGAGAGCCACCGAAAAGGGTCAATGGCTAAATGCCAAGTGCCAATTGCTAAGTGCTTCCTTTACGCCACAAAATATTTGGCCGCCGGATGGTGCGCGACAATTGCCGAGGTGGACTGTTCCGGCTCCAGCAGGAAGCCCGTGGTCAGGCGCACGCCAATCGTCTCTTCCGGCTTGAGCAACCGGAACAGCTTGGTCTGGTCTTCGAGATTCGGGCACGCGGGATAGCCGAAGGAATAGCGCGAGCCGCGATACTTCTGGTGGAACAGGTCGCGAATTTCCAGCGAGTCCTCGCCCGCTATGCCCAGTTCCTGCCGCATGTGCTTGTGATGGAACTCCGCCAGTGCCTCGGCTGTCTCGACGCTCAGGCCGTGCAGGTAGAGATATTTGGTGTACTCGCCTGACTCGAATAGCTTCTTCGTATGTTCGGAAGCTTTTGGCCCGACAGTGACCAGGGCCACGCCCAGCACATCCATCTGCCCCGAACCGCGCCGGGCAAAGAAGTCGGCCAGGCACAGCCGCCGCCCTTCCTTCTGCCGCGGAAAGGTAAATCTGAGCATCTCTTGTGGCGCGGGCGCCCCCGCCCGCGTGCTGACTCCTGACCCCTGACTCCTGACGCCTGCGTCCGTCGGGGGCTCATAGACGACGAGATCGTTTCCTTCCCCCTGCGCTGGAAAGTATCCGTACACCGCCTTGGGCTCGAACAGGCCGCTGGCGACGACCTCTTCTTCCAGGCCCTTCAGGATGGGCTTGAACTTCTCCTCCACCAGCCGGACGTAATCCTGCTGCGAAGCCGTCTTCAGCTGCCACTGGTTCTTGAAGAGCGCCGTCTCGTTGATGTAGCGGAAAACTTCCCTCAAATCGTAATCGCGCTTCACCCTCGGGCCATAGAACGGCGGCACGGGAATGTTGGGCGCATCCGTGACCACCGGGCTGCGCTCCACCACCTCCGGCGCCGGATCGGCGGCAGACGCCCCCGCCGCAGCCGCCTTGGCAAACTCCTTCACCGTGCGCCCCTCGGCCAGCCGTTTCTCCCGCTCGCCGTTCTGCCCGATCAGGTCTTCCATGATGTGCAGCCCGCCGAAAGCATCGTCGGCGTAGAAGACGGCATTCGAGTACTCGCGCCGCAGGTCGTCTTCCACGTACTTGCGCGTCAGAGCCGCCCCGCCGCAGATCACCGGGAACTCCAGCTTCTGCCGCTCCAGGTCCTGGATCACGTACTTCATCTCCAGCGTGGACTTCACCAGCAGCCCGCTCAGGCCGATGGCATCCGCGTTGTGCTCCTGCGCCGCCTGGATGATGGTGTCCGCCGGCTGCTTGATGCCCAGGTTCACCACCCGGTAGCCATTGTTGCTCAGGATGATGTCCACCAGGTTCTTGCCAATGTCGTGCACGTCGCCCTTTACCGTGGCCAGCACCAGCGTGCCCTTCTGCGTCCCGGCCTTCTTCTCCATCTTGGGCTCGAGATAGGCCACCGCCTGCTTCATGACCGAGGCCGAATCCAGCACCGAGGGCAGCTGCATCTTGCGTGCGCCGAACAACTCGCCGACTGTGCGCATTCCGTCCAGTAGCACGTTGTTGATCAGGTCGAGCGGCGTGTACTGGGCCAGCGCTTCCTCAAGTAATTGTTCAAGGGAGCGCCGCGCCGCACCGTCGCCAATCGCCTTTTCCCCGCGGATGATGGCGTACTTCAGCTTGTCCTCGATGGAGAGCGTCTCCACCTCGGCCGTGGCCTTCTCTTCTTTCTGCCCGCCGCGCTTGGCGAAGTAGGCCATGTAGTTGGCCAGCGGGTCGCCCGCCGACTGGTCGCGGAAAATCAGCTTGCGCGCCAGTTCAATTTCCTCTTCAGGAATCTTGTACAGCGGATAGATTTTCGAGTAGTTGACGATGGCCATATCGAGGCCATGGTTTACCGCCTCGTGCATGAACACGCTGTTCAGCACGCGCCGCGCGTAAGTCTCGAGGCCAAAGGAAATGTTGCTCACACCCAGCAGCGTCTTTACCTCGGGCAGTTCCTGCTTGATGCGCTTGATGCCCTGCAGGGTTTCGATGCCGGCTGTGCGGTACTCTTCCTGCCCGGTCGAAATAGGCAGGGTGAGCGCGTCGAAAATCAGGTCGGCCGGGCGCACGCCGTACTTCTTCGTGGCCAGCTCGTAAATGCGTTTGGCAATGGCCAGCTTCTTTTCTGCGCTTAGCGCCATGCCGTCTTCATCAATGGTCAGAGCGATCACCGCCGCGCCGTAGCGCTTGGCCATGGGCAGGACTTTGGAGGTGCGCTTCTCGCCGTCCTCCAAATTGATGGAGTTGATGATGGGCTTGCCCGGGATGCGCTTCAGCGCCTCTTCGACCACGTCCGCCTCGGTGGAATCAATCAGCACCGGCGCCGGCACGCGGGTGGCAATCTTCTCCAGCACCGAGCTCATGTAGCCCTTTTCGTCTTCGCCCACGATGGCGCAGCACAGGTCCAGCATGTGCGAGCCTTCGCTCACCAGGCGCTTGGCCACGGCCAGGATGTCGTCGTACTTCTTGTTGCGCACCAGCTCGCGGAAAGTCGCCTTCTGCGTGGTGGTGTTCATCTCCTCGGCCACAATCAAAGGCTTGGGATCGAGATCCAGCGGCACCATGGTGTAAGCGCTGGCTGCCGCCGCCGTCGGTTTAAGCTCGCGCTTGGCCGGCTCAACACCGCTCACCGCCGCCACCACCGCCTTCAGGTGCTCAGGCGTGGTGCCGCAGCAGCCGCCGACGATGCGCACGCCGTAGTCGGCGACAAAATGCTTGTGATATTCCGCCAGCTCCTGTGGGGTGAGCTTGTACACGGCGTGCCCGCCCACGTTTTGCGGCAAGCCCGCGTTGGGCAGCACCGAAACCTGCTTGGGCGAATTGACGCTCAGGTAGCGCACCGCGTCGTTCATCTCCCGCGGCCCGGTGGCGCAATTCAGCCCGATGGCGTCCACGTCGAAGGGCTCCAGCGTGGTC
>DATEGM010000500.1:0-4119 GCA_035280085.1 Terriglobales bacterium | reverse complement strand
TGAAACAGAGCGACACCGAGGCGCAGCCCGCCCGCGGTTCATCTTCCGCCGATAGTTCCGATACTCCGCTAGCTGCCGCCACCGCCGCGGGCGTGGCTCCGCAACCGCTGGTCGGCACCATTGATAACGCCTCGTACGTGGTGCAGGTAGCCGCCGTCAGCAAGAAAGATGACGCCGAGGCTCTGCTTTCAGCACTGAAGAGGAAATCTTATGCCGTGTTCATTGCCGGCAATGAGCCCCATGACCGGCTCTTCCACGTACAGGTGGGTCCGTTTGGCAACGTGAAGGACGCTGAAACCGCCCGCGCCAAGTTGGTGGCTGACGGGTACAATCCAATTCTGAAGAAGTAGCCTGATTCAAGCGCGGGCCGCAGAAGAGCTTATCTCGCTATGGCGCCGTAGGAGAGGCGAGCGCGGGAATTGATTTGCTTGCGCAGTTCCTCCCAGATGGTGGTTGACATTCCCAGAAAGACCTTCACTACCTCGGGGTCAAACTGCCGTCCCGACCATGCCTCGATTTCCTTTCGTGCCGCGTCAATCGTCTGCGCTGCCCGATAAGGGCGGTCGTTGATCATCGCATCCAGAGTGTCCGCAACGGCGAATATACGCGCTCCCAGAGGTATTTCATTGCCCTTCAAGCCGCGGGGGTAACCGGTGCCGTCGTATTTCTCCTGGTGCGCATAGACAATTTCCGCCGGTTCCTGGAGGAAAGGGATTTTTTTCAGAATCTGGTAGCCGTGGAAGCAGTGCTCCTGCATGGTTTGGATTTCCTGCGGCTCCAGCTTTGCCGGCTTGCGCAGAATTTTGTCGGGAATGGCCATCTTGCCGATGTCGTGCAGGAACGCGCCGCGGGCGATGGTGCGCATTTCGTGACTTTCGGACGCAATTCCCATCTGCCGCGCAATGGCAATGGTAAAGGCGGTGACCCGGCGGGAGTGACCCTCCGTCTCGGCATCTTTCAGGTCAAGCGCGTCCCCCAGTGCTTCCAGCGTGATGTCGTACGACTTCTCCAGGTCCAGGTTCAGTCGCTTGAGGTCCTCATTGGTTCGTTCCAGAGTTTGGTTTACCTGCTCCAAGTGCCGATTCGCCAGATTCAGCTCTCGGGTACGCTCCTCGACCAACCCCACCAGCCTGGTCTGGTAAGCGCGATTCTCCAGCTTGAGGCGGCGATTCTCCAGGGCGCGCCGCGCCGCCGCCAGCAGTTGCTCGCGCTCGAAGGGCTTCAGCAGATAATCGTAGGCGCCGTCGCGAATGGCTTTTAAAGCCACGGATATGTCATGCACCGCCGTGACCATCACCACCGGCATGTCGGGATATTTTTCCTTGGTGCGCTCCAGTAAGCCGATGCCGTCCAGTTCCGCCATCATGAGGTCCGACAAAATGAGTTCGAACTGGCCGCCGGAATCGAGAATGGCCAGCGCTTCCTTGCCCGAGCTGGCCTGCTGGCACTTGTAACCCGCTGAACCCAGCATTGAGGTCACCACCTCGCGGATGGCCTCTTCGTCGTCGACCACAAGAATGCGCTCGGCTGGCATAGGTGCAGTGTTAGGGGAAACGACATTGTAGCGCAGTTCCCAGCTATGACCAGACAATAAACCGGTAGTAACCATGATTCCTTAGGTATTCCGTGCTATATGTGCGGTACCGTTCCCGAATTCGGAAGCGCATGAAGGGAGGCGCGCCTGCCGCAGGGCGCCCAGCTCGTAGGCACGACTCTGCCAGCCGAAGCTTTTGCCGTCCTGGCTTTGCTGGCTGCCAGCCTACTTGTGTTCCGCACCTTCCGCGAGCGTTATTTCCTTACCTGGATCGTAGGCTGGCTCGCCTATGTTACTTACCGCGTGCCAGTTATCCTCAGCCTGGGGGGAGCTTCCCCGCCTCGGGCGCTGGCCGACGCCTCGTTTATCCTCGCCCTTTTTCTCCTCGCCAGCGCTGTGCTGCTCTACTCTGAGGCGCCGCGCCTGGTGCTTCCCAGCGCCGCAATAGCGGGCGTTGCGGCCGTTACGGTGGTAATGAAAGGCCTGTGGTGGCCGCACTCCAGTCAGCTCTCGTGGATCGTTATCGTTCTTATTCACCTGATTACGGCAGTCGCTGCCCTGCAGTTACTCCGTTACACATGGGCCCGGTGGGCGGCCGGACCGTGGATTCTCGCTGTCACCTTGGTACTGCTTCAGCCCAAAGGCTATGGCTTTGGCAGCCGCTTTCTCGCGGCCGCCGGTTTGCCCATTGATTTATGGCTGGGCGTCAGCATGCTGATGATCGTCTTTGACGAGTCGCGGCTGCGCACGCTTCGCCTGGGCGTGGTTAACAACCTGGCCAGTGCGATTGCCCAGGCGCAGGACGCCAACTCCATGCTCCTGGTGGCCCTGCAGGAACTTAAGCAGCTGATGCGGGCGCGGGCGGCATGGTTCCGGGTGCTGGACGGTGAGCAGATGGTCCTTACCCAGCATGTCGGCCTGTCGCTGGACTTTTTGAAGGCCCATCGCTCGCGCCAGATGAATGAAAATCTCACGCGCCTCCTGCACACCGGCGAACCTTCTGTGCACCGCGTGCGGGATACGGACGCGCCCACCCGCGAAACCCTGCGGCAACAAGGTTTCGAACATCTCCTGCTGGTTCCGGTGCGGGGCAAAAAGTCCGTCATCGGTGTGCTGGCGCTGGCTGGGACCAAGCATCGCTTCTACAGCGCCGACGACCTTGCCTTCCTCAAGTCCACCGCGAACCAATTGGGCATCGCCGCGGAAAACCTGCGGCTGTTCAGCCAGATCCGGCGCTCCCAGCGGGAGTGGATCAGCACCTTCGACTCCATGGAAGACTTCATCCTGGTGCATGATTCGCAAAACCGGATCATGAAGGTGAACCGGGCGCTGTTACGCCGCCTGGAACGCTCTCCTGCCGAAGTTATCAGCCGCAGCTGCGAGGAGGTGCTGCCTCACGGATCCTCAGCCTGGCAGGGGTGCCCCTACTGCGGCCGAGGAACAGACGATTTCGTGGAAGAGGCCGACCCCTGTTTTGGCGGCTTTTCGCTGGTCTCCACTTCCTCCTACGTGTGGACCTCCTCGTACCGCGAAGAAGCCCGCCGGCAACTGGGCACGGTCCATATCATCCGCGACACTACGGACCGCCGCACCGCCGAGGAGAAATACCGCCAACTGTTCGAACAAGTTCAGGAAGGAGTATTCGTGGCGGACGCCGGGGGCAAACTGCTGGACTGCAACAATGCCCTGGTCATCATGCTGGGTTACGGAAACCGCCAGGAGCTGCTGGCGCTCAGCGCCGATGCTCTCTACGCATCTCCAGAACAGCGCGCCACCTTGCTGGAGACTATCCAGACCCGCAGCTATGTGCGCAGCTTCGAAGTCCAGCTGAGGAAGAAGGATGGGAGCACGCTTTCCGCCTCAGAAACCAGCTTCGCCACCCGCAACGAGACGGGCGAGATTGCGCGCTACCAGGGATTTCTGCTCGACATGACCGAGAAGAAGCGGGCAGAGGATGAGATTCGCCGCCGCAACCTGGAACTGCATGCGCTGAACGCCATCGCGGTGGTCGCCACCCAGTCTTTCGACCTCGACGAGATACTTAATCTGACGCTGCGCCAGCTGGTGACCCTATTCGGAGCGGAAACTGGATCTGTTTACCTCAGCGACAACGGCGGCCCTACCCTGCGGCGGCGCGCCGCCTGGGGCCACCGCAGCAATACGGCAATCCGCTCCGCCAGCACCGCCACCATGCCGGCCGACTTCTGGCAGGGGCTGATCAGTTCGCGCCGCGAGCTGATTACCCAGAAGGACCTGCCCAGTTTGCCCGCGGTCGCCTCCGATTTCGTCAATGCCGAGGGCCTGCATTCCTGGATGTGGGTAATCCTGTGGAGCCAGGACCAGCCCATAGGAGTGCTGGGCGTCAGCAGCCGCGAGGAGCGCGAGTTTACGGCTACCGATGAGAAGCTGATGGTCGCGATTGGCCGGCAACTGGCCACCACGATTGACAAGATTCGCCTCTACGAAGAAACGACCCGCGCTTACGACGACCTGCGTCGCACCCAAGAGCAACTGCTGCAGAGCGAGAAGATGTCGGCCATTGGACAACTCATCGCCGGCGTGGCCCACGAACTCAACAACCCGCT
>DATEGM010000499.1:0-2335 GCA_035280085.1 Terriglobales bacterium | reverse complement strand
GGCATTGCGCGCAACTACGGAATCCAACTGCTCGCGATTGGCGGCACCGAGGACCACGTGCACCTGGTGATGGCTTTGCCGCCAAAGCTTTCGCTGGCTCACGCCGTTGGAGTGATTAAAGCGAATTCGTCGAAATGGATGAACGAAACCGGACACCTCTTCGCCTGGCAAGAGGGTTACGGTGCATTCAGCGTCAGTGCATCGAATCTCGACGCAGTAGTGAAATATGTCGAGCACCAAAACCAACATCACGCCCGCCGGGATTTTGCCGCCGAGTTTCGCGCATTCCTGCAGAAGCACGGGATCGAATGTGATTCCGCGTATGTAGGCCGTTAGTGCCGCCCCTGAAGGGGCTCGGATTCTTTACTGGCCATTTTCCCAGGGCTGACGCTCTGGGCTAAAAGATGTTTCGCACTTCGGGCTGGAGCGGTTGCGGACAGCCGATGGAGTCGAGTTGAGCACTTACCGGCACCCTGGCCTGAAAGCTTTTCGAACTGTGGCTCGGTAACGTCACAATCTTCATCCCTCAATTACAATGTCTATTTCCCTTTACCAAGGAAGCCCATCCATGCATCGCTGGTCACAACTGTTCATTCCTACCCTGCGCGAGGCCCCGGCTGATGCCGAGGTAGCCAGCCACAAATACCTGCTGCGGGCGGGCTACATCCGCCAGCTCTCGGCCGGTATCTACTCCTACCTGTTCATGGGCTACCGCTCGATGCTGAAGATCACCGCCATCGTGCGCCAGGAGATGGACAAGATCGGGCAGGAGTATTACCTGCCGGCGCTGCATCCGCGCGAGCTGTGGGAGTCCAGCGGGCGCTGGGCCGTCATGGGCGACGCCATGTTCCGCCTCACAGACCGCAAGGGCGCCGACCTTTGTCTGGGCATGACCCACGAAGAGGTAATGACAGAAATCGCACGCAGGGACTTGCGCAGCTACAAGCAGCTGCCGCAGATCTGGTACCAGATCCAGTCCAAGTTCCGCGACGAGCCCCGGCCCAGGTCGGGCCTGCTGCGGGTCCGCCAGTTCACCATGAAGGATTCTTATTCCTTCGACCTGGACGAGGCTGGGCTGGACGTTTCTTACAGGAAACACTACGAGACATACTGCCGGATTTTTGACCGCTGCGGTTTGCAATACGTGGTGGTGGAGGCGCACTCGGGGAGCATGGGCGGGTCGCAATCGAATGAATTCGTGGTCTACACCGATGCCGGCGAAGACTTCATCGTCAGCTGTCCCCAATGCCGTTATGCCGCCAACCTGGAAAGGGCCACGTCGCGGCTGGAGCCGGTGCCCGATTACGAAGCCACGGGCAGCGGCCAGCCCGAGCCTGTACACACGCCCGGTCTGAAGACGGTGGAAGAAGTAGCGAATTACCTGGGAGTCTCGCCCAGGAACAAAATCAAAACCCTGGCCATGATGGCCATGGAAACCAAGCGCGGGGCGGAGAAGCCGCAGGAAGTGCCGGTGATTCTTTTCCTGCGCGGCGACCACACGCTGAACGAGGCCAAGCTGTCCACGGCACTGGCGGGAGCGCAGTTCCGCCCCATGCACCCGGAGGAAATCCAGGAAGTGTTCGGCTCACCCGCGGGGTTCCTGGGGCCGATCGGCTCCGAAGCGCGGAGCTATAAGGGCATCAAGGCGCGGGTACTGGTGGACCAGGCGCTCCTGGGACGCAAGAACCTGATCGCCGGCGCCAACAAAGAGGACTACCACCTGCGCAACGTGACGCCGGAGCGGGACTTCATGGTCTCGGAGTGGGCGGACTTGCGCACCGTGGAGGAAGGCGAAGGGTGTCCCAATTGCGGGACGGCATTAAAGGTAGCCAAAGCCATGGAGATCGGGCACATCTTCAAGCTGGGCGACAAGTACACCGTGTCCATGGGAGCGCGGGTGCTGGACCAGAACGGCAAGGAAGTAGCGCCTGTCATGGGCTGTTACGGGATCGGGATCGAGCGCATTCTGACCGCGGCAGTGGAGACGTACCACGACAACGACGGCTTCTGGCTGCCGGCGGCGATTGCCCCCTTCGAGGTGGTGGTAACGCCTACGAATGTAAAGGATGCCACGCTGCTTTCCACCTCGGAGCAAATCGCGGAGCAGTTGGCGGGGGCGGGATTCGACGTCTTACTGGACGATCGTGACGAAAGGCCAGGGGTGAAGTTCAAAGATGCTGACCTGGTGGGCATACCCTTCCGTGTAAACGTAGGTAAAAAGGTTACCGAAGGCATAGTCGAGGTGGTTCCCCGCTCGACACGCCAGATGCTCGATGTTAATATCCGCGATATAACCAGTCATCTGGAGAAACTTCTCCGGCCCGCTCACTCCTAA
>DATEGM010000498.1:0-3279 GCA_035280085.1 Terriglobales bacterium | reverse complement strand
TCGGGCACGCTGTGCACTGATACTTCAATCGTTCGCGGAAACGGCACGTGGACGATACCCTGAGGCGGGCGTGCCCGATTTTCCTTCCCAGCGGCAGTTTTCCCGCCCTATAGCCGTGGATTGAGCAGAACAGGTGGGGGCAGCGGGGCAGCGGTGACGAGTGTCCGCACCAGATCCGTGTTAGCTTGCCACCAGCCGTGGAATGCCCGACCGGTGTCGCGGCAACAAACCTGGAGAGGGAGCCAACAGGCCTGTCCAGGTGGGCAGAGAGCGTGATGAATTCCCAGGCGACGGGGCATCTGAAAACCCGCTGGCAGATGGCCTGAGATTTTTCGCTCGTCACCAAGGGCGACAGAGATCGAGCGGGTATCCAGACGTAACCCCTCGCCTAAGGCCTTGAGAGCACTCTCCTTGGCACTCCATAGCAGAGTTACGAGGGCGGGGCGGGATGGAGCCGGCATATTCTGCACCAACAACTGTTCTTCGGCAGTGAAATAATCACTGACAAACGCATCCACGCGCGGCTCGACCTTTTCCAGATCGCAACCCACTGCCGCTCCTGAAGGCACAAGGGCAGCGATGGCCCGACCAGCACAGTGACTCAGCGATACTCCAAGTGCCGTCCGCTGCTCCGCAATGAAGGGCTCGGGAGCGCCAGACGTGGCAGCGCGTATTTCAATGTGGTCCAGAACGCTGCTTTCCACGCGCCAACCCAGGTAAGCGGCAATCGCACACTTGGCCGTCCAGCGGCCCAGGAGCCAGTCATTACGACGTTTAATAAATTTCATTTCGCTGAGACGGAGCGTTTCATTTGCGCAGAGCCAGGCATTCTCTGCTGGCACATCCGCTACCGTCTGCTGCAGCCAGAATATGCTCATCAGCATTCAAGGTTGGGGCAAACACCAACCTCCTCCGGCGATTCATTCAAGCTGCCTGCGCAACTCTCTTTTCTTTTTCCATCCGGCGCTCTAGCGCGTGGATGAGATAGGGGCGGAGATTTGCAGGCGGAATAATGCAATTCAGGGCACCCACTCCCAGCGCCCGCTGCACACTGTGGATACGGTCAAACTCGTTCGCCATCTCCCCCAGTTTTTCCGAGTGTATAAGCTTGAACAGTTCGTTCCATTGAGCGCGCAACCGGCCCTTCTCCAATCCGTCCGCCTTGGTCATGGCGTCACTTAACGCTTGCAGGCGCAGATCCTTGCGGGCCCGGGCCTCCACCTCGCTGGCAAAAACAACAGCGGCGGCAGGAGCGCCGCCAATGACCGATGCGTAGGCGCCCTCCAGCGCCGCAACCTCCAACTGTTCATTCAGCATTCGCGAGAAGACCACATAAGCTCCGCCGTGATAGCGGGAAATCACACAAAAAACCATCGGTCCCCTGAAGTTCACTACGGCCCGGCCGATTTCCGCGCCGTACTCCAACTGGAGCCTGCGCATGGACTCCGGGGAACCATCGAATCCGGAAAGATTGGCCAGCAACACGACCGGCCGATTGTTGCTGGCGGCGTTGATGGCGCGGGCTATCTTTTTGGAGGAGAGGGGAAAGAGGGTGCCGGCGGTCCATTGATCGGGCCCGTCGGCGGGCACAAATCCCAGCCGCGATATAGGCTTGGATTCGATGCCGATCATGCAAACGGGATAGCCGCCGAGATGGGCATCCCAGATCACCGCGGTTTCGGCGCCTTGCATGCCGGCCCAGCGTTCAAGCGGCTGATGATCCTGGTCAACCGTTGCCATCATCACCCGGCGAATGTCGAAGGATTTCTTCCGGCCGGGGTTGGTCTCATCGGAGAAGACTTCTCCCACCAATGCGAAGCTGCTATCGCCATTGTTGCCATGCGGACTGGCGCAGACATCGCGTTCTTTGGGATCGGTAGTCGCTGCCCGCCTGGGGAAGCGCTCTCCCGGCAGCACATAGGTATGGTCGTAGTGACGCAAGAGGATGTGGCAGGCTTCGTGAATATCCTGCGCCCAATATTGGGCCTGGCCATTCAGGCCCATGATGCGGCTGTAGCCGCCAATACCCTGATTGTCCTCGGCGGAGACGCTGCCGGAGTAATCGAGCGCACGCTTGCCGGTAAGCACCATGGCGGCATTGGGAGTCATGATAAGGATTCCGCGGGTATGCATCAGCATGGTAGCTTCCGCGTTCCAGTAGGGCTGGGCTCCAACGTTGATGCCATCCACTACCAGATTCACTTCGCTGCCGGCCTGCGTGAATTCGACCAGGCGGCGGAGAACCCGTGCGATCCAATCCATGTTCTCCACTCCGCTATCCATGGAGATTTTGGCTCCGGCGGAGATGGGGAACCATTCCAAAGGCACGTGTTTCTTTTCCGCCAAATCGAGAGCGGCAATAATCCGGCGGCACTCCGGCTCAGCTATGGCCCCCAGATCCTTGCTGGGGTCCCCCAGTAGGATGACGCGGGTCATGCCTTCCGGATACTTGGCGGTGAAGTTGCAAATGACGCCGGCGATGATGTTGGCCTTGTTTTGTCCGTAGGGCCGGTCCACCGGAACCAGCCGGCCATCCGGGCTGAGGTCATGCTCCACAAAATTCCCGGCAGGAAACGCAGTTCGGGTGTCCTCTCGAACTGGAGTGAGCATCTTGATGATTTCGTATGGGTAGATAAGCCCGCGCCGGCGCATGCGAATGACTTTCTGTTCGTACTCGCTGAGCGGCTTGATGGCTTCCACTTTTGCGGCGGGGCGGATAGTCACGTGCATGCCGGCGCCGCCGGGCATGGAAATGCGGACAACCATGTCCCGCAGTTCGCCTGTTTGAGGATACGGAAGGCGGGCCCGTACCACCACCTGCTCCAGGCCCAAGCCTTCCATGGCCGGGGCCAGCCGGTTCAGGATGCTGTGAAATTCGTCCATGTTGAGACACAGCGGCGGCCACACATAAAGGAATACCCGGTTCCAGTAGAGCCGGTCTTTAAGAGGGCGCCGCGACTGAACCAGCCGAATGCTGGCCAGGGCTTCCGCCAACATTCGCTCCAGATGGGGCAATTGCACGATGCGCCCAGCCTCGTCGTACACAGGAGTAACATCGCGGACTTCCGCTATCGCAAACAGGCGCTCATCTTTGAGATTATCGCGTGCCGTGCCATGGAGCAGGTACACATCTTCCACTGAAGGCAGGCGTTGGATCCTGAAGTTCGCAAGGCGCCAGAGATGCAGCCGCCTACCAATCATGGGATGGATTCCGCGGTACAGCTTTTTCTCCTCGTACCTGTTGTCGCGGAGCCGATAAGTGAAATGCTGCACGCCGCC
>DATEGM010000497.1:0-3816 GCA_035280085.1 Terriglobales bacterium | reverse complement strand
ATCCGGCGTTTGCCCGTGAAATTCGTTACCAAAGTTTGCTCTTGTTGGTTCACACCCAAAAATTCGCGCCCACAATCCCGCCACTCTGGCTTAAACTTTTTCTGCTGCAGTTGAACCACACCGCGGGAGCAGATCTTAGTGAACCAGGCAACTCGGTCAAACCTCGTCGTCGTATTGTTATTTGCCCTGATTTCCCTGCCCGCGCAGGCCCTGCACTACCGCGTCCGGCACAGCCAGCACTTCCGCCGCACGACACGGCGTTACCGAACCATTCGCCATCACCGCCACATCGTATGGACACCCGTGCTCCACGGCTCGCACGATTCCCTGTTGCGGCAGAATGAAGAGATTGACCGCCTGGGCTTGCCGCGCATCGCCGACGACGAGCAACTGGAAGACATGGAGCTGCAGCACGAACTGGTTCCCATTCGCGCGAGCCGGACCCTCGCCATTCATCCGCAGCTCGCGCCCCAGGACCGCTTCTGCAAATCGTGGACGCGCGAGTTTCTGCAGGATCTGGCGGCGGCGCACTACCGCAAATTTCATACTCCTATCCAGGTGAATTCGGCGGTGCGCACTGTGGCCCAGCAGGAGCACCTGCTGCGCTATAACCACAACGCGGCCCCGGCATCGGGCGACACCGAGTCGTCACACGTGGCCGGCCTGACAGTGGACGTTTCCCGCCGCGGCATGGGGCGCGCCGAGCGCAAGTGGATGGAGAACTATCTGCTCGGCCTGAAGCAGCAAGGGCTCGTCGAGACCGCCGAGGAGCGCCGCGAGCCGGTGTTCCACATCATGGTAGCCAAGCGCTATGAGGAGTGGCGCATGGCGCAAATCGAGCACAAGGACGCTGCATCACCGGCGCAGAGCGCCGAAGAACAGGAGGGCGTGGGGCCTGCGGTACAATGAGGCCCCATGTTCCGCAAATCCTGTGCTGTTCTTGTTCTGCTTCTAACCTGCATTTGTCTTTTCGCTCAGACTGACATCAGCAAAATTTCTCCTGAGGCGCGGCGAATTCACGATTCCGCCATCGTCATTGACACCCACGCCGATACCCCGCAGCGCTTCGTAGACGAAAATTTCGACATCGGCACAGTTACGCCCATCAGCGAAGGCAATGTTGACCTGCAGAAGGCGCGGCAGGGCAACCTGGGCGCGGAGTTCTTCTCCATCTGGGTGGACCCGCAGACCAGCACCGGCCACTACACACAGCGCGCGCTGGATCTGATTGATGCCGTCTACCAGCAGGCGGCGCGTCACCCTGACCAGATGGTGATGGCCTTCAGCGCGGAAGACATTGTGCGCGCCCGCAGCGGGCCCCACAAGCGGCTGGCGGCGCTGATGGGCGTGGAAGGCGGGCACGCCATGCAGGGCGATATCCGCGTACTGCGCGACTTCTACCGCCTGGGCGCGCGCTACATGACCCTGACCTGGTCCAACACTAACGAACTGGGCGACTCCTCCGGCGACATTAACGATCCCAAAGTGCAGCACCACAACGGGCTCACTCCTTTCGGCAAGGAAGTGGTGCTGGAGATGAACCGCCTGGGCATGATGGTTGACATCTCGCATGTGGCCGACAAGACCTTCTGGGACGCGATTGCGGTGACCAAGGCACCGGTGATTGCCTCGCACTCTTCCGCCCGGGCTCTGGTGAATGCGCCGCGCGACATGACCGACGACATGCTGCGCGCCGTGGCCAAGAATGGCGGAGTGGTGAACGTGAACTTCTATTCCGCCTTCGACGATGAAAATTTTCGCAAGGCTGAGGCCGCCCAGCACAAAGAGGTGGAGGCCGCCACGGAGCAGTACATCGCCCAGCAGAAAGCCGCGGGCAAGCCGGTGAGCTACATGGAAGTGGACCACATCCAGCGCGAGTACCTGGCGAAAATTCCGCGCCCGCCGCTTAAGTCGCTGATTGATCAGATTGACCACATCGCCAAGGTGGCGGGCATTGACCACGTGGGCCTGGGCTCCGATTTCGATGGCGTCTCCGGAGCACTGCCCCAGGGCATGGACTCCGTCGCCGACCTGCCCAAAATCACGCAGGCGCTGCTCGACCGGGGCTACAAGCCGGAGGACATCAAGAAGATTCTTGGTGGGAACCTGCTGCGCGTCTTCCGCCAGGTGGAGCAGGTAAGCAGGCAGATGCAGACGGCAGTACGCACTATCCCGTAGACAGTTTTGAAAAACGTTTGTCCCACTCGGAGGAAATTATGAGGCAAATATTGTGCCTTATGCTTGTGGCGGCTTCCTTGCCGCTGTTCGCCCAAAGTCAAAAGACGCAGGACAAGCCGACGCTGAAAAGTATTCTGCTGGAGCAATTGCGCTCAACCCACAACAAGGCGGAGTGGTTTGTGCCCGCCCACACAGCGGTGGCGGGCCTGACGACGGAACAAGCCAACTGGACGGACGGCAAAGGAAACCATTCCATCGGCCAGCTAACCGCTCACCTGGTTTTTTGGGATCGCCGTAGTCTGGACCAGTTCGAGGGCAAGCCGGCGCAGAAATACAACGGCAATAACGACGAGACCTTCACCCGATTCGACAGCAAGCAGTGGGATGCCACCGTCAAGCAGCTCGATGAGGTCATGAGCGAATGGGAAAAAGCTGTGGAAGCCGCCGACGACGCCAAACTGCAATCCTCGTATTCCACAATCGCCCACATCGGAACCCATAACGCCTACCACATTGGGCAGATTATCTATGTGAGGAAAGAGCAGGGCTCGTGGAATCCGGCAAATGGCGTGAAGTAAATGTGCATCGCTTCCGTAACCCCAGCCAGCGGGCGATTAGGGATTTTTGTGGCCTGAGCGGCCGCCCGCCAGCTGCTCCAGCTGGCGCCGCCAGTCCAGACCCTCGACGAATTCGCGGGAGTTGCGCCAGCCCGCGCGCACTTTGACGAACAGCTCAAGGAAAACTTTGGCGCCCAGCATGGCTTGAATCTCCAGCCGCGCCTGGGTGCCGATCTTCTTCAGCATCTGCCCCTGGCGGCCAATCAGGATGGCCTTCTGGCCTTCGCGCTCGCAGTAAATGGTGGCCGCGATGCGGGTGAGCTTCGGCTTTTCTTCGAACTCGTCAATGATGACGGTGGTGGAGTACGGCACCTCTTCGCCCGTAGCCAGCAGCACCTGCTCGCGGATGCTTTCCGCGGCCATGAAGCGCGCCGGCTGATCGGTGAGCTCGTCCTCCGCAAAGTAGCGCGGGCCTTGGGGCAGCGCTGCAACAATGCTGTCCAGCAGCACTTCCAACCCATCCCTCTTGCGCGCGGAGATGGGAATGATTTCCCTGAAATCGTATAGCTTGCTGTACCGCTCAATCAGGGGCAGGAGTTCGTCCTTACGTACGAGGTCAATTTTGTTGAGCAGAAGAAACACGGGCGTGCCCGCCTGCTTCACCAGGCGGAGAACATGCTCGTCCAGCGCTTCCCCGCCGCGCCTGGCGGCATCCACGATAAGCAGCACCAGGTGGCAGCCCTCGAGTGCCTCACGCACCTCAACCATCATCTTGCGGCCCAGGGCGCTGTCCGGCTGGTGAATGCCCGGGGTGTCGATCAGGATGACCTGCGCTGCCGGCCGTTTGCCCTTTTTGGGCAGGTTGAGGATGCCTTGAATGCGGTTGCGCGTGGTTTGCGGCTTGCGCGTGACGATGGCCAGCTTGGCCCCCACCAGCGCATTCAGCAGCGTGGACTTTCCGGCATTGGGCCGGCCGAGAATGGTGACAAATCCGGAGCGCAGAGGCATGTTAGAAGTTAGCGGTGAATTCGGCACTAGCAGTCAAGTCGGCACCATTGAAACCGAGTCCCGCAGGGACGTC
>DATEGM010000496.1:0-14286 GCA_035280085.1 Terriglobales bacterium | reverse complement strand
CCGGTTCCCCAATTCTCGGCAACTGCGCCATGCCCGCGCGTTGCGCCTCGTCTTCCATGAAGAAAAGGAGTTCTCGTTCCCGCGCTTCCGGCATTTCCGGCCGCCGATAAGCAGCCACCAGTTCGTTGACCCGGGCGCGCGCGCGGTCAAACGCACTGGGCGAGCCGGCTTCCTGCCACCCGCGCAGCGAGTCGCGGTCAATCACTGAGGAAGGCAGATACTGCTCGCTGCGGAACAACTGCCGCGTCTGTTTGAGCTTGAGAAAATCGCCACTGTGGCCCAGCGCCGCAAACATCTCTGTTGCCAGAGTAGGCGTGCGCGCCTGAATGCCGGCGAGCAGGCGCTGAGCGTAGGCGATGGCTTCGGCGTCAATTACCAGTTTCTCCACACTCATGGCAGCCAGAAAATTCAGCATGCCTGCGCCGGAAATCATGTTGATGCCACCCAGCGCTCCCAGCACTGCGGCCATACCGGATTCCATCCCCGCCTGCGCGTCCAAAATTTTGGCGTCGCCGCCTATGAGGTAGGTGTGCGTGGGCAGGCCCAGGTGTTTTCCAACCTGGGCATAGGCGATGTCAATCATCGCGGTCTCCACGGCGCCCATCGGCGTGTTGCCGGTGCGCATATCAAAAATGGCGGGCGCGCCGCCCCAAACTACCGGCGCTCCGGGAGCGGCAAGCTGATGGATGGCGATTCCGCTCAGGCACTCGGCGGCATGCTGCACTACTGCTCCGGCGAGCGTGACCGGCGCGGCCGCTCCTGCCAGCGGCATGGAAATTATTTCGGCGGGCACGCCAGAGCGCGCCAAATCAATCAGACTCTGCGCTGCAAACTCTGTCCAGGTCAGCGGCGGCGAAGGACACACGTCGAACACCGCCCGCGGCTTCCGGCGTAACTGTTCATGGCCCCCGGATTCGAGCGCAAGCAGTTCGAGCATGCGCCGCCCGCCCGCGGCACTGAAGCCGCCGGTCACGATGGGCTTGTCCGAATACCACAACACCAGGAAAAGCCGGTACAGGTCGCCGATTTCGGCCCCAGCGTCGGCACACACCATGGCCGTGGACTGCGCTGCGAATTGGGGCAACATTTCCGCTACCTGCACCAGGCGCGCCAGGTCCGCAGCCTGAGCCGGACGGTGCTCCAGCGTTTCCGGGTCAAGGAGGTAAACGCAGGAAGAGCCGGGATCGAAGTGGACGCTGTCTCCACCGTAATGCACCGCGGGCTTGCCGAGTCGGTCAAAAAGGAAAAACTCGCGTGGCACAGTTTCCAGCGCTCGCCGCGCCATCGCTTCCGGGATGTGGGCCACACCGCCTTCTGTGGTGGTCTCCACCCGCGCTCCGGCCGAGGCCAGCAACTCCAGCGCCACCGGCGCCTGCACTCTTACGCCCGGCCGTTCCAGCAACTCGAAAGCCTCGGCCAGAATGCGGTCAATGAATTCGCGGTCGAGCAGTTCGATTTTGGGTTGCACAAGGCGCCTGCCTTCGTTTATTTCGCCTGCCCGTTGGATTTGCCTACCAGCGACTTGGCGAGCGCCACCGCACCCACTGCGTCTTTGCCGTAGCCATCGGCGCCGATTTCCTCCGCCCACTTGCGGGTCACGGGCGCGCCGCCCACGATGATCTTCACCCGCGGGCGCAGCTGTGCCCGGTCCAGCGCCTCCACCACGCCGCGCTGGAGAGCCATGGTGGTGGTAAGGAGCGATGAGACGCCCACAATGTCCGCCTCCAGTTCGCCTGCTTTGGCGGCAAACATTTCCGCGGTGACGTTCACGCCCAGATCCACTACTTCGAAGCCCGCGGCGGAGAGCAGAATGCCAACCAGGGTTTTGCCGATTTCGTGGATGTCGCCCTTCACCGTGCCCAGCACTACCCGGCCAAGCGACTCGCGCTGGGTGCCGCGGCGGCGCATTTCCGGCTCCAGCACCGCAAGGCCCGCCTTCATAGCTTCCGCCGCCATCACCAGATCGGGCAGGAACATTTCCCGCCGGGCAAACTGTTCGCCCACGTAATCCACGCCCGGAACGAAGCCGCTGTTCACCGCCTGCAGCGGATCAACACCGGCAGTCAGCGACTGCCGCGCCAGCTCGGTGGCGTGGTCGGCAGCGCCGTCAATGATGCTCTGCCGCATGGCCTGGAAGAGTTCGTTGCTCATAAGGTTGGCCGGCGCGCATGGTCGCGCTGCAGGGATGGTAGCGGGCGATGTCTCTTGGGGCTGTGACGGCAATCACGAGGAGGGGTGATGCTGGAAGCCGGCGCCGCTCGGCGGCCGTGTCAAGTTCAGGCAGCGCGCCCAGCGTCCTGCAGCAGTTCTTCAATCGTCTGCAGCACCACGCTGGGTGGTTGCCCCTTCTGCAGAAATGCATCTACGTGGGCGCGGGCTTCCGGCGGGACCTCCGAGATGCCCGAAAACATCACAATGCGCACCTGGGGCTTGATCCGTTTCATGGTTGCCGCCACTTCGCCGCCATCAGCTTCCGGCATGGCGTAATCCAGCAGCACAAGATCAATGGGCTGGGTAGCAAACAACTGCAAGCCTTCCTGCGCGCCGTGGGCGGTCTCGACCGAATATCCGGCGCCCTGCAGGTACAAGCACCAGCCCGCAAGCGAAGGCTTATGGTCATCAATGCAGAGTAGAGTTTTCTGGCCGGCGGACATGGCAACCTTGAAGCGCGTTTAAGAAGTGGGCAAGTGCCGAAAACAAATCCAAGTAGAACAATATACAGGAGTGCTCGTAAAGGCCAGGGGCGTTGAGTATTCTCACGCCGTTGCAGAATGCGATGCGCTTGCGGCCAGGTGGGATGTCGAACCGAAAGTAAGTGCCCGGGCTTCACTCGGAGTCAAGAGTCATTGGAGCGGGATGGGAAGCTGTAAATGGCATAGCGCATATCGCCGCGCACGCGCCGCAGTCCGCCGTCTTCCGCCAGCACATGCTCGAGGAGCGGATTGTGATAAACGACATAAAGTCCTCGGGCATGCTCCCGCAGAGAAGCTTGCAAATTGGCCATCACCATGCGCAGGCCTGCTTCGGGCAGGGGATTGAAAAGAAAGACGACCAGTGGCGCCGGAGGGAACTGGAAATCGCGGGCGTCGCCGCAAAGCGACTCCAGGTCAAAACACCGCTGCGTCGGGCTCTTATACCGGCGAATGTTCTCCACGGCCGCGCGGTGCAAGGCAGGAACTGCCTCCACGCCCACAATTCGCTGAAAGGGATATTCCGAGGCCATCAGCAGGGTGCGGCCCTTGCCTGAGCCCAGATCAATGAACTGAAACTGGCTGCAGTCAATTTCCAGGCTGCGGATGCTTTCGTGGAAGAGCGCGGGGTCGCTCGGCTGGTAACGGTGACCGGTCAACACCGCCAGCAGATCGGCGCGCCGGCTCACGTTGGCGGAAGTTGTATCTACGCGGTTGTCCCAGTCGAAATCCATATCGCCGTAGCGCTGTTTCCGCCGTCCGGGTGTGGCCTCGCGCAGGAACTCCCACATTTCGCCGAGAAACATGCCGCTGGCGCGGGTCAGGCCCAGGCGGGGCAGATTCTCCCGCCACCACCTCACAAACGCCCGAGGAATAGTGATTTCAGAGGGCATGCCGGCGGATAGCGACGAGCGATCTGGCACTCAGCTCACCTTCACGGCCTCGAGGCTGACCACCGGCACCTTCATGCGATGATTCTAATCGTCCCCGGCTCCGCTCAGCCAAGGTGACCGAAACTGGAGTGCGCGCGCAAGGCGAGCTTATTGTCTGACTAATGAGCGAAGCTCGATACCAACTCCGCGCCAGCGCTTTCGGCAATGGATTGGGTGATGTGCAAGCCGCGCTTGCGCGCTTCGCGCACAAAAGCGTCGCCCGGCACCGCCAGCTCCAGGGGCAAGGCGCCGACGGGAGTTTCGCCCCGCGCCATCATGGCCGCCACAATGGAAAAGTGCCAGCCGGTCAGGCGCTGCATGGCGGAAAATCCAGTAGCCTCGTCGTAATAGTCAATGATCTCGACTGTGGTTTCCGCAGGCGCTTCGTCCTTTGTGCCTATGGCACGCGCGCGAACGATGCAAACGTCCTTGATTACCTCCGCCTGCACCTGGGGCTCGAACAGCGCGTGGAAGACGTGCCGCGGTATCACTTCCCCCCCGTCCACTTCCACCGGCGCGATTTCGAACAGTCCCAGGTCGGAGAATGCCTTCAGCTGCGCGAAATTGCCGGGATAGCGCAGCACCTTGAGCTCGTAGGTCTGCAGCTTGCCCTCAAACGTCCAGGGCGCCGTGGAAGCGCCGCCGGCGATAAAGAAGCACTCCAGTTCGCCCAGCGGCGGCACCTCTACCATCTCCAACTCGGTGAAACAGGGGATATGCCTCAGCTTGCCGCCGCGCAGAACGGTCATGCCGCCGTAGTATTCATTGGTCAGGCCTTCGATATTGAAGGTCAGCTGATAATTCCAGGGGGAGGTTGGATGCTGAGGCAGGCCGCCATCGCAGATATAAACATGCTCGGCATGGTCCAGCAGGCTCATGGCGTAAACCGCCAGCGTGTTGCCCATGCCGGGGCCCATGCCGCAATCGGGCACCACGCGTACCCCTGCGCGGCACGCTTCATCGTGCAGGGCATGCTGTTCCAGGACAATGTCGGTGTTGCCGCCCAAGTCGCA
The DNA here is from genome assembly GCA_035280085.1 of Terriglobales bacterium. Lineage (GTDB taxonomy): Bacteria > Acidobacteriota > Terriglobia > Terriglobales > Acidobacteriaceae > JAICWP01. Next base: position 9,651 of record DATEGM010000496.1, on the reverse strand, counting down.
GAAGGATACGCCGCATTCGATTGCAATGCGTGTCAGTCCGAGATTGAAGAAGTAGGGCACGGCGCTGAGCGCCACATCGTGACCGTTAAAAGCCTTGCGCACAGCCTCCTTATCGCGCACATCCAGGGCTAATGCTTCGATCGCCTTATGCCCTAGCAAGCGGTTCACCTTTCCCGCAGATTCTCTCGCCAGCAGTGCATCCACATCGGCCAGCGTGACCCGCGCCGCGTCGCCAAATTTGGCCAGGTCGTAAGCCGCGGCAATTCCCTGACGTCCTGCTCCCAGCACTATGTAGGAAAATGACATGTTCATTCCTCGCGCCCGCTTGGCGCTCACAACCAGATTTTAGGTGGAGGCGGTCGCGTCCTACTGTGACGCGTGGACATTCCGGGTGTGCGCCGGGTTACAAAAGTGCGCAGTACCCAGTACCTAGTTGTTCCGAAGAGTTCTAAATTCGAGCTTGTAGCAGTTGCAGCCGATAATCGTCCGTTCAGGTTTTAACTAGGTACTAGATACTGGGTACTGGGAACTATTCTTTCTCCGTCACCTTCGTCGCTTTGCGGAACTTGCCGGCTTCGACTCCGGTGAGCGCGGCCAGAGCCAGGGAGATCATCTGCGTGGGAAGAATTTCCAGGATAGGTCGAAGCACGGATGAAACCGCCGGCAGGCGCAGCGGTTCCAAGTCGGCTTGCCCGCCGCACAGGAAGGCCCTGCCGCCGGCGCGTTGGATGTCCTCCACTAACCTGCGGTTGAGGCGCTCCACTTGCGCCTCGCCGGCGTAAACCAGAGCGAACACCTGCGGGCTCACCAGTTCAAACGGACCATGGCGGAAGGCCGCGCTGCTCATGCCTTCGGAATGGAAGCGAGTGGATTCCTTAATAGTGAGGCCGCTGTTCATGGCCGCAGCCAGGGAACTGCCGCGCCCCAGGAAGAACAGGTCGCGCACTCCCTCCAGTTCGCGCATCAGGAGGTCTACGTGACTTTGCCAGTGGCTCAGGTATTCGCGCACCAGTTTTGGTGCCTGCTTCAACTCAGAGACGCTGCCCGGTTGCCCGCCGCAGAGCAGGTCTCCCAGCCACGTCAGCACCGCGATTGCCGTGACGTAGGTTTTGCACGATACAGAAAACTCTGACCCTGCGCGGGTCACCACGCTGGCGTCAGCGCGCGCGGCCAGAGGCGAATCTGCAACATTGGTCACGCCAATCACCGGCGATTTCCGTTCCGGCAACTCCAGCAGGCGCACTGTCTCCGCACTCTTGCCCGACTGCGAGACCGCGATCACCAGCGTGCCCTCGTCCAGCAAGCGAGACAGGAAGTGGATCAGCTCAGATGTTTCTACCAGCAGTGCGCTGGTGCCACACGCCAGCATAGAAAGGTATAGCGGCTGCAACGCATTGAGCGACGCGCCCATTCCGGTGAGCACCACGCGGTGATATTTCCCCGCCACCGGCATGAGGCGCCGCAGCTTATCTGTAACTTCCAGGGCAGCGAGCGTGTCCTCCAGCGCCTGTGGCTGGCCCAGCAGATCGCGGAAATAGCGGCCTTCGATGACTTTGCCTGCGCTGGCCTGCTTGCGGATGATTTCCCCGGTAGTCATTTTCCCTTCTGCTTGGCGAAACGGTTGTACCAGGCGCGTGCCGCTCCGGCAATGCCCGCGTCCGCTCCCATGCGCGCCAGCAGAATCTCGGTCTTTTCCGCCGGCACCAGGGTGCAATTGGTGCGGACCACCTCGCGGGCGCGCTCCAGGAATAGATGCGAGCTGCCCATTACTCCCCCGCCAAGGGCGATCGCGTCAGGGCAATACATCGTGACCAGGTTACCCAATCCCACGCCCAGGTAGTACGCTTCCCGTTCCACCGCCTTTTTTGCGAGCGCATCGCCCTGGCCGGCGAGCCGGCAAATTTCCTTGGCGCTAAGATCCGCGGGCAACGCAGCCCCGGCGGGCGCATTCTCCCGCATCCAGGTGACCATGGCCGGGCCTGCCGCCATCCACTCCCAGCAACCGCGGGCGCCGCAATAGCAAAGCGGCCCGGAAGCTTCCACCACCATGTGCCCGACCTCGGGGTGAGACTGGTCCACCCCGCGATACAGTTCGCCATCAAAGACGATTCCGCCGCCTATGCCGGTGCTGACCGTCACATAAATGAAGCGGCTTTTGCCGCGCCCGGCGCCCCAAACGGCTTCCCCGAGAGCGGCGGCATCGGCGTCATTTTCTATCGCCACCCGCACACCGAATTCGCGCTCCAGCGGCTCCCTTAAGTTGGAACCTTTCCAGCCCGGCAGGTTGTCCACCGTGCCGAAGATGCCCGTCTCCGGATCAACGGGGCCGGTGCTGCCTACGCCGATTCCCGCAAGTTTCTCCCCGGCGGCCTGTGCGGATTCGTGCAGCAGCCTGATAATGCGCTCTAAGCCGCAGTCAAAGCCCTGTTCCGGTTGCGTGGGACACTCGCCACGGTGCAGAATGCGGCCCGATTCCTCCACCACGCCGACAGCGATCTTGGTCCCGCCAATGTCAATGGCGCCGATCACGCGGCCACCTGCTCGGGCATTGTAATCCGCAAATCAGATACGAGCGGATATCCTCGCGCAAAGGAGCGCGGTGGAAGAAAAGCTGATTTTCGCGTATGCACCATAATTGGGGCAGATTTCCGCCCTGCGGTTCCTTGCGCGTATCAAATCAGCAGGTAAGCGCTTCTTGGGGCGGTACAGGACATTGTAGCCGAGCCTGTGGTTATTGCCGCAGCAAAAACACAACTAAAAGCAAAAAAACGAAATCGTTGATAACCGAGGGCGAAATATCGTGTGCCGCTCCCCAAAAGCTGCGATTATCTGCCTCGTCACTGCAAGGGAGGCTCGCGTGAGCACAGCCATGTTTATCTCGCGCATCTATCCCTTCCCCTCTCAGAACCCGTGTGGTGGACAACGCCCGCGCTCTCTCACTACACTCTTGCGGTAGCCTGAGCCTATGAGACTCGTTACTTTTTGGACCAGCTGGGGGGAAAGCCGCACCGGCGCGGTCAGCCCCGATGGCGTCATTGTTGACCTCAACTCCGCCTGCGCCGTCTACCTGCGCGATTCCGAGAACGAAGCTGCCTATGTGCGCCTGGCCCGTGCCCTGGTTCCGCCCAACATGAGGGAACTGTTCGCCGGCGGCGACACCAGCCTGGAAGCGGCCCGCAAGTCCTTCGACCATGCGCTCACGCTGAGCGGCGAGGTGCGTGGGGTGAACGGCGAGCCGGTGATCTACGCACGCCAGGAAGTCAAGCTGAAGGCGCCCATCATTCCCAAAAAGTTCTTTCACACCGCCGGCAATTTCCGCGAGCACCACGAAGAGGCCGTGCGCGCCAAGTTTTCGCATCCCGTCCGCCCCTGGATCGTCTTTTTCCAGAATGTGGACGCCATCATCGGCCCCGACGAGCCGGTCATCTACCCCGAGCACCTCACCCAGGAACTCGACTACGAACTGGAACTGGCCGTGGTGCTGAAGAAGGCGGGGAAGCACTTCACTGCCGCCGAGGCCAATGACTACATCGGCGGCTACGTCATCTTCAACGACATCACCGCCCGCGACATTCAACGCGAAGAAATGAAGTCTGGCGTCTTCAGCTACTGCAAGGCCATTGACAGCTTCTGCCCCCTGGGCCCGCACATCGTCACCGCCGACGAAGTTCCCGACCCGCACAATCTAGCCATGGAGCTGCGGGTGAACGGCGAGCGCCGCCAGGTGTCGCACTCCGGCAAAATGTCGGTGAAGATTCCGGAGATTATTGCCCACTACTCCGCCATGGGCTACAGCGCCGGCGACGTGCTCTCCACCGGCACCGTTTCTGGCGTGGCCGCCTTCAGCGGCGATCCCAAGGCCTGGTACCTCAAGCCCGGCGACGTCATGGAATGCGAGATCGAGCGCATCGGAGTGCTGCGCAATCCGGTCATCTCCTGGGAGGAGGCCTACGGCCGCAAGCCGGCCATGGCCATCCGCGAAAGCGCCTGACCTATGCCTGAAAACAACCTGCACGATAAAGTCTGGGTCAGCGAATTGAACGCCCGCCCGGAAATTCGCGGCGCATTCGCCGGCAAGCAGCCCATACGCTTTTACGACACCACCTTGCGCGACGGCGAACAGACCGTGGGCGTGGTGCTCTCGCCGCAGCAGAAGCTGGAAATCGCCCGCAAGCTGGACGAACTGGGTGTGAGCCGCATCGAGGCCGGCTTCCCCCGCGTCTCCGCCGACGACGCCGAGGCCATTCGGCTAATGTCCCGCGCCAGCTTGAAAGCCGAGCTCTGGGGCTTTTCCCGCGCCGTCAAGGCCGACCTGGAAGAACTGGTGCGCCTGGGGGTGCGCGCCACCATCATCGAGGCACCCACCAGCGACATCAAGCTTAAGGCTTATGCCATTTCCCGCGACGAAGTGCTGCGCCGCGTGCGCGAGGCCATCAGCTTCGCCAAGCAGAACGGAATTACCGTTGCCTTCTTCGCCGTGGACGGCACGCGCACGAGCCTCGAATTCCTGAAAGAGGTTTACCTCGCCGCGCTCGAAGCCGGCGCCGCCGAACTGGTGGTGGTGGATACCATCGGGGCCTGCGGCCCGGAAGCCGCTGAATTTCTAACCCGCGAGGTGTGTGCCTGGGCGGGTCCCGGGGTGCCGGTGCACTGGCACGGTCACAACGATTTCGGCCTGGGAACAGCCTCCGCCATTGCTGCGGTGCGCGGCGGCGCCACCTGGGTGCAGGGCACCATCAACGGCATGGGTGAGCGCGCAGGCAACGCCGACATCTGCGAAATCGCCCTGGCCCTGCGCTGTCTCTATGACGTGCCCGTGGCCATGGACCTGACCAAGGTTCGCGAAGTATCGCAGGCGGTGTGCCGCGCCGCCGGCTACGAACTGGAGGCCTGGAAGCCGCTGGTGGGCGAAAATCTTTTTACCCGCGAAAGCGGTGCCGTGGCCAGCCAGTTTCACATTCCCGAGGCCATCGAGCCTTATTCCGCCGATCTGGTCGGCGCCGACCGCCGCATTGTGCTGGGCAAGAAAAGCGGCCTCGACAGCATTGACCTGAAGGCCCGCGAGCTAAGGCTGAACATCCCCTCCGATGCCCGCCCCGCGATCCTGGCCGAAGTGAAAAAGCGCGCCATCGAGAAGCGCGGCCTGCTCACCGACGCCGAGTTCCGCCAGATCGTGGCCGCAGTACCGGTTTCCAGGTAATCCGGGCCCACCCTGGCGCCCTCGGTTACTGCCCTTTACAAACAACAAAATCCGGCGCACCGGGCCCGCAGAGCGCATCTAATCAAGTGAATTCCCGTAGAATTAAAGATTATGAGCTTCCGTTCGCTGTGTTCCGTGGGCTTGTCCGGCCTATTCATCCTCGCCTTTTCCGTTCTACCTGCCCTGGCCCAGCGCGGCGAAGGGGCGCTGAATTCGGCCCAACCGCAGGGCATCAGCGTGGACCAGATCATCCAGCGCTTCGCTGCCAAGGAAAAAATGTTCCAGGAGGCGCGCGAAAGCTACACCTATACCCAGTCGGTGAAAGTGATGACCGTGGACGGTGACACGATAACCGGCGAATACCAGGAAGTCTTCGACGTTCTTTTTGACGATAAGGGCAACCGCATCGAGCACGTAAGCTTTGCCCCCCAGTCCACCTTGGAGAATGGAGGGATTTCCATCACCAAGGAAGACCTGCAAGATATTCGTCACCTTATGCCCTTCGTCCTGACCACCGAAGAGATTCCGGAATATGACATCCTCTACCGCGGCACGCAGCAGGAAGACGAACTCCATTGTTACGTATTCGACATTGCGCCCAAAAGGATTGAGAAGAATAAGCGCTATTTCCAGGGCCGCATCTGGGTAGACGACCACGATTTCCAGATTGTAAAGACCTACGGCAAGAGCGTTCCCGACATCCGCCAGAAAAAAGGCCAGGAGAACCTGTTTCCGCAATTCACCACCTGGCGGCAGCAGATTGATAACGTCTACTGGTTTCCGGTCTACACCCGGGCTGATGATGTGCTGCACTTCAGCACCGGCGACGTGCACATCCGCGAGATTGTGAAGTATGAAGATTACAAACGGTTTGGCTCGAAGGTAAAAATCACTTACGAGGGCCAGGAATTGCCGGGCCAGGGAAAACCGGGTGCGCAGAACCAGCCCCAGCAGCCCAATCCACCACAGGGGCAGCCCCAGCCGCCCCCGGCCAAACCGCAGTAAGGCGGTTCCCAGTAGTCAGTTCAGAAGCTATCAAGCTATCTCATAAAGGGTTTTGAAAGGGTGGCGTGTCAGCCGCCCCGTCCAGGGCAAAGCGGGTGTTCAACTCGGTGCGTATTCAGCCCAACGGGCGAAACAGCTCTTAGTCCAGGGCGGAAGCCCTGGGAATGGCGCAAAAAATAACGAAAAGCCCCGTGGCAACTGACAACTGCTCCTACGCCGCCGGCGCCAGTGAGCGCTCCGCCGCTTGCTGGATGAAGCGTTTCATCACCGTAGCCCACATCACTTTCTTGCGCTCCGCGCTTTCTTTGCCCCGCCGGCCTTGCGCGAACATGCTGAGAAGGGCCCGCATTTTCATCACGCGCAGAACTCCCATTTCGGCCGGGCTGATGCCGTAAGCATCAAGGAATTCTCCCTGAACCTGGCCGGTGATGGCGCGATTGCAGAAGGGATATTTCTCCAGGGCTTCCACCGCCGCCAAAAAATTCGCTACGTCATTGAACGACAAGCCGTGAGGAGCCATCTTGGCGAAGTCGGCGATGCCCACTCCCTGCTCACCCACAATCACGTTAAGCGGCGTGAAATCGTTGAGCACGGCCGAGCAGGGCAGGGATTTGCGAGCTCGAGCCAGGGCCGCCCGAGAGCCCCCCACAATGGTGCGAATGGAATTGTCGTCCAGACCTTCGCCGCGGCACTTTTCGCAAAGCTTCTCCAGTTCTTCAACCAAACAGGAGGAATCCAGGGAGGCGGCGCCATCGGCCACCGCGCGATGGTAGCTGCGCAGCCACTCGCCCGTTTTACGCGCCGCTGCTTTCAGGAGGGCGCCATCGGCGTACCCAGGCAGCAAGGCCGCCTTCATGATCAGCGACTGCAACGGGAAGCCGCTGAATTTTTCCGCCACCACCGCTCCCAATTCCGTGAAATCGCCCAGAGGCCGAGGTACACCGGTCAGCTTTTTCTTTTGGAAAGCCTGGTAGACCCGCTCCAGGTTCCCATGCTCCTGCCGCGCCATGCCATGCGCGCCCTTGGGACCGCATCGGTTAGGGCGGTATACCTTGGCCGCAATGCGCTCGCCGCCGTCGGCAAAGTCAATGACCATGTCATAGATGTAATGGTCGGCTTTGGGTGTGTGCCCCACCACGCGAACACCGCGCGGCGCGCCCCGGCCGGCATAGTACTTCTCCCCGTTGGCCCGCAAATCTGTGACTATCTGTTCCATTACACTCTCAGCCATCTTCTCTCCGTTGGAAACCCTGGGTGTTTTCGCAGTACCTGCCGACCGAAAAAGGGGCCGCTCTTGCTGGAAGTACCTGCCGTCCTGGGAAACGTCTGCGTCTGCGGCCGGCAGCAGTGTGACCTTGCGTGTGGTGCAGTTTCGGTTCCAGCCACCGTCAGGGAACCATAATTTATGTCATTGAAAATGCGGAGCTTTGCAACCTGCAGGTCAAGGGTCACTAAGCAGAATTCCTGTATGTGGTATGAGGATGGAAAGGTTGGGCAGGCCGAGTGCCATCGTTTGTAGATGGATTAATTCAATTGAACTTCATTGATGATCGCCGATTTTCGATCGACGAGTGGAATCCTTGCTCGTGAAGTGCAGGTAGCGCGAGTAGGGTTTAATTCGTCAATCTTCAATCATCAATTCGTCAATAGAAGAGATACTTCCGCCACTTGGCATCAGAGTGCCCCATCAGGCGCATGATGTGCCGGCTGGTGTGCAGATTGAAGGCGCGCGGCTCACGCATCAGCTTCATGTGCGCTTCTGCGGGCAGTTGATTGCCTTTGCGGCGATTGCAGGTGTGGCAGCAGGTGACCAGGTTTTCCCAGGTGGAAGCTCCTCCTCGGGAGCGAGGTACCACGTGATCCAGGGTTAACTCGCCGGCGGGAAGAATCGTGCCGCAGTATTGGCAGCTGTTACGATCGCGCAGCAGGATATTCTTGCGCGAAAGCGCGCGGCTCTGATGCGGAATACGCCGATACTCCAGCAGGCGGATGACCGAGGGCACGCGGATGGCAAAGCGCGCGGCATGCAGGTAGTGTCCGTTTTCTTCCTCGGCCATAGCCACGCCCTTCAGCACCAACACGATAGCGCGACGGGCAGCGCAGACGTTGATGGGCTCGTAGGAAGCATTCAGCACCAGCACGGGAGCGTGCATGGAATGGCCGTCGCCTTCGGCGTGCGCCGCGTGCGCGGCGGGCAGCATCTCCCGGCCCGGCACTCCCATCGAACTGTTCAGCTCCAAAGACATATTGAATTCAAACCGTGGCCGCCATGGCACGAGGCTCAGGCGCAGCTTCTTCCTTCTCAGATGCACTTTCCGGGACAGCAAAGGTCAGCTCGGGCCGCAGCACGCGAGCTACGGTTGCTACCCAGACCTGCGCCGCTCCCGCTTTGCGCAGCACGCGGGCACACTCGGAAACCGTGGTTCCGGTGGTGAAAACGTCGTCCACCAGCAGGATGGAGCGGCCAGCGATTGTCTCTGAGTCATTGACCCGAAAGGCGCCGCGAATGTTCTCCCGGCGCTGGTGGCGGGTCAGGCCGGTTTGCGATTCGGTGGGCCGCGAGCGCTCCAAGGCTCCGCTGTGCAGCGACCAGGAGACCCCAATCAGTGCGGGCGATTTCAGCGCCGCCCGCGCGATCAATTCTGACTGGTTAAAGCCACGCTGCCGCAATTTGGTGGCGTGAAGCGGCACAGGCACGACCAGCGGTTGGACTTGGCCAAGCAGCGCCGAAACAGTGCCTACCGCTTCGCCCAGCATGCGCCCCAACACACCCGCGGCAGGGCGAACCTGCTCGTATTTCAGCAGGTGGATCAGTTCCCGCAGGCCGCCTTCGTAGCTGCCATAGGCCACCGCCCTGGCGAACAGCGGCTCCAGGCGCTGGCACGCGCCGCAACGCGCCATGCCCTCGGAAACCGCGTAAGGGCTGGCCAGCCGCTCCCCGCAAATGCCGCACACCAGGCCGGCGATGGGGTGCATGGCTTGCAGGCAAGCCTCGCATACAGGAAGGCGCGAAATCTTGGTCAAAGGGGCGCTGCAGAGACGGCAATTGCCAGGCAGGAGGGTAGCGAACAGGCTTTCGGCAGCCGCACCCAGCAGGGAAAGAAGCGAGGACTGACTTCCTGAGGACTCAGCCCTGGTAGCCCGAGTTAGGTCTCCGCTACTGCTGAAGACGACCCTCCCCTGCCCCCCATGGCACAAACAGCCATTCGGAGCAGTGTAGTCTCAGTATAACGACCTAACCCATTGGTTCGCAACGGCGCTGCCCGTTACCAAGGTGGAAGCCCAAGCGGTTTGCCTGGAAAGAATTGCGGGGCGAAACGAAGACGATAGAGGACAATCGCAGGCAATCGTCCCGTAACAAGATGCGAGCCCAAGACATCGAGGACAATCGCCGACCATCCCCCGGGAATAACGCGCAAGCCCGAAGGGCGAAACAGAATTTAGCC
>DATEGM010000495.1:0-11168 GCA_035280085.1 Terriglobales bacterium | reverse complement strand
CTGAAATCAACCTTGGTGTTGCCCGCGATCTTGACCACCTGCGACGTGGTCTTTCCATTGTGCCAAATGGTCGCCTTGTACTCGCCGTCGGGCACGTTCTGGATGAAGTAGTCGCCCAGGATTTGGTCCGTCTGCGCGTAGTAAGGCGTGGGGGTCACGATGATGTAAGCCGACATCTCGGGATGGATGTTGCACAAAATCGGCACCACCCCGGCATGGTCGAACTTGTAGCTGGCCTTCTGGCCGCTGGGGAACGTGCCCAGGTTGTGGTGCAGCTTTTTGTCCCCGCCGATGGACGGCCAGTAGACGTTGTGCGCACCGGCGTCGCCATTGTCGAATTCCACCGTCGCTCCTACCGGAACCACCAGCACGTTGGGAAGGAACTTCATGCCCTGCTGGTTCATTTTGTAGACCTGCGTCGAAGCAGGCGCCGGCGCCGTGCCCTGCACCGGTTGCAGATAAACCACAGATTGTCCCTGCGCGCCCTTCACACTGCCGCTGAGCGTGCCGGCGCTGGCCGCCAGGCTCAGTGCCAGGAAACCAACTATCGCGATAAGAAGATTCTTTTTCATGATTTCCGCCCTTTCCTGATTTTCAGCCCTTTCCTGAGCTGAAGCTTGGGGTTTTTCAATGCGCGTTCAGAATAAAAAACTCGTCACAGGGGGGATATGACTTTTATCACGGGCTAGTGTGACGGCCATCACAATGGCGAACTCGCCCTAAAACGAAGGCTAAAACCAGCAGGAGGTTCCTGCTACTACGAAATCCCTAAGCCTTTGCAGCGAAACAACTTGGCGGACCCTCAGTTATATGGACATTGCAAAGGAGAGATGATATCCTCATTTGGCCAATCCAAAGGAACCATAAAGCACAGAACGGATAAAAACATGGATACAAAGAAATCGGAAGTCCTGCAGGGGACTCTGGATTTGATGATCCTGAAAACGCTGCATGCCCTGGGGCCGCTGCACGGATTCGGAATTGCGCGGCGCATCGAGCAGGTGAGTGGCGACATTCTCCAGTTGAATGAGGGAACGGTATACACCTCGTTACTGCGGCTGCAACAGCAAGGATGTATTGCGGCGGAATGGGGGACATCGGAGAACAACCGCAAGGCGAAGTTTTATTCCCTCACCAGGCGCGGACAGAAACAACTCGAACTGGAAACGGAAAACTGGGAGCGGATCTCCGGTGTGATTGGCCGGGTGTTGCGGCTGGAGGGAGAACGATAATCATGAACCCAAAATGGGAATTCAAGCTGCGCACTTGCGCCTCCAGGCTACACGTTCTCCTTCGCCGCCAGGACCAGCCTGACGATGATTTCAATTCCGAAGTGCAGCAACACTTGCAGATGCTCACCGAGAGATACGTGGCGCAGGGCTTGTCGAAGGAAGAAGCCGCAGCAGCGGCGCGGCGTCAATTCGGCAACACCACGTTGCTGCAGGAAGACCGCAGAGATTTGCAGATATTTCCGCTGCTTGAGGAACTGTGGCACGACCTGCGGTACTCGCTGCGCACACTGTGGAAAGCACGTGGATTTGCGGCCGTCTCCATCGCCACGCTGGCCTTGGGAATCGGCGCGGCCACCGCCATTTTCAGCGTGATTGACAATGTGCTGCTGGCGCCATTCCCCTACCAGGGTGCGGCGCGAATGGTTTTTCCGCGGATTCATGCCGCCCAGGAAGCCCAGGATGAAGGACGGCAGGGATACACAAGCACCGAAGTTTTGGAATTCGCCGAGAACAATCATGTTTTCGATGGAATTACCGCCGCCAAGGAAGATCTCGTGCTCTACAAGCACGGAGAAGGGACGGAGCAGCTCTATGGTGCTCACGTAACCCCAGGCACGTTCGAGTTCTTCGGCCTGCCGGCGCTGCACGGACGCCTGGCGCAACCGCACGATTATGCGCCGGGAGCGCCGCCGGTTTTCGTCTTGCGCTACAAAACCTGGAAAGAGCGGTTCAACGGCGACCTATCGGTCCTCAATAAAACTTTCGTTCTCAACGGGACCGCCCGCACGCTCATCGGCATCATGCCGCCCCGCTTTGGATGGTATGACGCCGAAATATACATTCCCGAGAGTTTGACGCGCGCAGCGGGATTGGCGGCAGGCTCCCCGGAATGGTTCTTAGTTGGACGCCTGCGGCCGGGCCTATCGCGGCAACAGGCGGAAGCGGACCTGACACTAGTCGCGAACCGCCTGGCGAAGATTTACCCTCAGGCTTACCCCGCGCATTTCACCGTGCAACTTAGAAAACTGGGCGAAAGCGTGATCGGCCGCTTTGAGGACACCTTGTACACGGTACTGGCGGCCGTGGGCCTGCTGCTCCTCATCGCCTGCAGCAACGTGGCCAACCTGATGCTGGCGCGGGCGACAACCCGGGAAAAGGAATTTGCCTTGCGCACGGCGCTGGGCGCCAGTCGCGCAAGACTGGTACGGCTGCTCATGGTCGAGAGCCTGGTTCTTGCCATGGCCGGGGCTGCGCTGGGAATGTTCATCGCCTGGGGCGGTGTGAAATCGCTGGTCGCGGGGATGCCACAGGATCTGATCCCTGCCGAAACAGTCATTGCGCTGAACGCGCCGGTGCTGATGTTTACCCTCGGGGTAGCGGCGCTCACGCCGCTGATTTTTGGATTGCTGCCTGCGCTGCAGTCTTCGCGGCGCGACCTGACCGATCCGCTTCGCGACAGCGCCAAAGGAGTGGGCGGCGGCTTCCAGGGCAGGTGGTTGCGTGACGCCGTTGTGGTCGGGGAGGTCGCGTTATCTTTGACCCTGCTTATCGGGGCAGGGCTGTTGATGCGCAGCTTTGTCGCGCTGCGCAAGGCAAATTTGGGATTGCGGGCAGACCACGTCTTCGAGACCGCGGTTGTGCTGCCGGCAGAGCGCTACAAAAAACCGGAGCAAGTGACGGGCTTCTTCCGGCCGCTGCTGGCGCGGCTGAAGGCGCTTCCGGGGGTCGTGGATGCGGCTGAGTCGAGCACGCTCCCGCCTTATAGTTTCGACACCAGCAAACTAGAGATCGCGGGGAAAAGCCATCAGGACGACTGGCAAACCCTGCTCCAGACCGTCAGTGAGCAGTACTTCCGCACCTTGCGAGTTGAGCTCAAACGAGGACGGACCTTTTCTGAGGAAGAGGTCAATGATGCGCGGAAAGTGGCGGTTGTAAACCAAACATTCGTGCGCCGGTATCTGCCCAGCGAAACTCCACTCGGGCGCCGCGTCCGGTTGGGCAGTCTCGAAAGCGCCGACCCCCGGCATGATTCATGGTTCGAAATTATCGGCGTAGCCGGAGACGTGACCAATAATGGCTTGCAGGCGCCGGTCGAACCCGAAGTCTGGATTCCGTACACCACAGCAGGATCGGAAGGGAGAGTTCTGCTCGTGCGCACAGCGCAGGACCCGAGCACCATGATGGAGGCGGTGCGGAAGGAGGTTTGGGCCGCCGATTCAGGAGTAGGCCTGGCTTACCCCAGTACGTTGGAGGACCGTCTGAGCAAGGTGCTGTATGCCGGACCCAGATTTGGCTTGGTGCTGATGGCGATTTTTGGATGCATCGGACTATTTCTGGTGACGGTGGGCGTCTACAGCGTGTTGGCGTACTCAACCGCGCAGAAGACGCACGAGATTGGAATCCGCATGGCGCTGGGGGCGGAAGACGGCGAAGTGCTCCGCATGGTAGTCAGGACCGGGTTGCGACTCGTGCTGGCGGGCATGGCCATCGGCGTCGCCATGAGTCTCGTGCTCGGGCAGTTAATCGGGGCACAGCTCAAGGACGTTACCGCCTACGATCCGCCGACGTTGGCAGCAACCATTGTGCTGCTCACCATGACGGCGGCAATCGCGTGTTGGATCCCGGCGCGAAAAGCGGCGCGCGTTGATCCCATGGTCGCGCTCCGCTACGAATAGCTGAGGGTGCTCCTCGTTCAGCGGAGGGCGCATTTCGCTGGAACTTGTCTACTCATACCTCAGCGCCACCATCGGGTCCACACGCATGGCCCGCCGCGCGGGAATTGCGCAGGCAATTAGCGCCACTAGCGCGAGCACAATAGATACCGTTACGTAGGTCAACGGATCCGTCGCGCTGACCGTCAGAAACGTTCCGGCCACTTGCGCCGCCGCTAGCGCGCCTGCCACCCCTGCCAGCAGCCCCAAGCCAACAATGAATATGCCCTGGCGGAAAATCATGCGCAGGATCTCCCCCGGTTGCGCGCCCAGCGCCATGCGCACACCAATCTCGTGCGTGCGCTGGCTGGCGGCATAAGAGATGACGCCATACACTCCCACCACCGACAGCACAAGGCCCAGGCCTCCCAAGACCGCCGCCAAGGCCGCGCCCACCTCGAAAATCAAGAAGCCATTCAAGCTGTAGAGCGCCTGCGTCAGAGTCTTCATTTCAAACACCGGGAGATTGGGGGCAAGGGCCGAAACCGCCTGCTCCAACATTGGAATCATGGTCCCGGGATTTCCACTGGTCCGCACCTGCACCGTCTGCAGACTGGCAATGTCTACGTGTTGCGAAAATGGGAGATAGACATAGGGCTGCCCGGCGCCGGCAATGGCGAAAAACTGGTAGCGCGCATCGCGGGCAACGCCGACAATCTTCAGAGGGTGTTTCACATCTCCCGCCAGTTTGAATTCGCGGCCCACCGCGTCCTGGTTGGGCCAGAAGCGCTTGGCGAAGGTTTCGTTAACAATTGCAACGTAGGGGGCAGTTTCGCTATCCGCGTCCGTGAAGGCGCGGCCGCGCAGCAGGGGGATGCGCAGCGTGCCGAAATAGTCCGTACTGATGTAGTTCAGCAACGTAACCGGCGCACCCTGTCCGCGTGGCGGCTGGTAACCTTCGACCAGCGGGCTGTCGGCACTGCCGTAATAGCCGAAAGGAACCGAGGAAGCGCTGGTAGCCGAGACCACGCCGGGAGTGGCCCGAATGCGCGCCAGCAGCTCGCGGTAAAACTCCCGCGTCTGTTCCGAATGGTAACCAACTTCGGCCGGATCCATGGTCAGGTCCACTACCTGCGCGGGTTCGAAACCGAGCTTGGTCTGTTGCACATGACCCAGGCTGCGCGTGAACAATCCGGCCATGATGAGCAACATGAGTGAGCCCGCCACCTGGGCCACTACCAGCGCGGTGCGGATCCGCTGCCGGGTTCCAATAACGCCTCGGCCTCCTTCATGCAACGCGCTGGCCAAGTCGCGGCGAGAAGCCCGCAAGGCAGGGAACACGCCCACGATCACCCCGGTCAGCAGCGCCACAATGAAGGCGTAAGCAAACACCCGCCAGTCGAAATTCAAAGCCAGGAGAACCGGCAGGTCGGTCTGGAGATTAATCGAGGTTAGCGCTGTGGTACCCAACCAACCGACCAGCAGGCCGGCGGCGCCGCCCAGCGCGGCCACCAGGACGCTCTCTATAAGGAGTTGCCGCACCAGCCGGGCACGGCGGGCGCCGAGCGCGGCGCGGATCGCCATTTCGCGGGCACGGGTGCTGGCCCGCACCAGAAGAATGTTGGCCACATTCACGCAGGCGAGCAGCAGCACCAACCCAGCCAGGCCAAGAAAAAGCCCGCATATCACATTGACGCTGTCGGTCCGCGGGTCGCCCAACCGGCTCCGCGTTTCTGGAAACACCATCATCATCAGGTTCTTGTCAACATCGGGATATTGTTGCGCCAGGCGCTGGGCTACCACCCCGATTGCGGCTTGTGCCTGCTGCACGCTCACCCCTCGCCGCAGCCGTGCCAGCACATTCAGCCCGCGCTGGCCGCGGTTGCTCATAAAATCCGGTGGCTGGTCAATTACCGTCCCCATGCCCAGCGGCACGTAACCAGACACTGCGAGAAATGGCGAGATTCCCTGAAAGCCTTCGGGAGCAACTCCCACCACCGTGAGCGGGTGGCCGTTTACCAATACTCTGGTGCCGAGAATGCCAGGATCGCCGCCCAGGCGCCGCTTCCAGAAGGAGTAGCTGAGGACGATAACGGGATCCGAGCCGGGCGCGCTGCCTTCGGAAGGCAAAATCAACCGGCCCAATGCCGGCTTCAGCCCCAGGGCGGAGAAGAAATTTCCGGTCACGTAATTGGTGACGACCCGCTCCGCCTTGTTGTCCCGGACACGGAGCCCGACCAGGTCCAGTTCGTAGCCAAAGACATCGTCGAATGCTGCCGTACTCTGGCTCGCAAGTTCGCGATAATCGGGAACGGAGCTACCCGGAAATAAAATTTCCTGGTTTCCCTGTTGCTGCCAAATGGTGGTCAGTTGTCCCGGATTCCTGACTGGCAAGGGACGTAGAAGCAGCCAGTTTACGATGCTGAAGATAGCCGCGTTCGCGCCGATTCCCAGCGCCAAGGTGAGAACTACGATGACAGCAAACCCTGGGGACCTGCCTAACTGCCGGGCGGCATAGCGAAAATCCTGGAGCACTGTTCCTCCTTGGATCGCGCGCAATCAAAGTGGAGAACCCTCCGAGGAGTGCACTCCGATAGCCACTCCGCAACTTGCAAGTTGCTGAAAATTCAGCTCGATAAGCGCGTTCTGTACACTGGCAGCGGGCCCTGGTGTTCAGATTCGCTTTTTTCTGTCCGAAATCGCACACCGAGAACGTGCGAGTATCCAGCCGACGTCGAGAGGATTCCGGCGCGATGCGAAACCCACCGCGCATCGGGCTGTTCCGGCAGGCTCCCAATTCGTCAATTGGCGTTGACGGGCAGTAGCCACATAGTAGGAGTGACTGCCTATGGGAGATCTGGTCCGAATCGAAAATCTGAGTATCAGCTACGACACTGGTGAAGTACGCCTTCCGGCCGTGCAGCACGCCAGTTTCTCTATTGCGGCGGGCGAGGTGGTGGGGGTCCTGGGCGAGTCCGGCTCGGGCAAGACCACGCTGGCCCTGGGCCTCGCGCGGATGTTGCCGGCCAGCGCGTCCTACGAGGGCGGCAGCGTCAACTTTCGCGGCGCTGACCTGCTGCAGATGACGGAAAAGCAGCTGGCCGCCTTCCGGGGCGCACAAATTGCCGTCATATGGCAGGACCCTGCCCTGGCGCTCAACCCTGTGATTCGGGTAGGAACACAAATTGCCGAAGTGCTGCGCGCCCACGGCTGCCGTGACCGGCGCGAACAGGTCGCGCGTGTGGAGAAGTTGCTGGCTGAAGTGGGCTTCGATCGGGCGGGCGAGGTGGCACTCGCCTATCCGCACCAGCTCAGTGGTGGGCAACGGCAGCGGGTCGCCATTGCCCAAGCCCTGTGCTGCCGGCCGGCGCTGATTATCGCCGACGAACCCACCAGTAAGCTGGACGCAGCCCTGCAAGTGGAAATTCTCACGCTGCTGGCTAGCCTGCGCGAGCGTTATGGCATGGCCTGCCTGATCATCAGTCATGATCCCGCCGTCTTTGCCGGATGGGCCGAACGCCTGCTGGTGATGTACGCCGGTGAAATCGTGGAAGCGGGGACGCGCGACCAGGTCTTTGGTCGGCCCCTGCACCCTTACTCGCAGGGGCTGGTGCGCCTTGCCGCCGAGGTGGCGACGCATCAGCGGCTGCCGGTGATTGCCGGCGAGCCGCCGGATTTCATGCGGTTGCCGCCGGGCTGCGCCTTCGAGCCGCGCTGTCCCGAGCGCATGGCGGTGTGTGCCGGCTCTCGCCCGGCCCCGCGCCCGCAACAGCAAAAGCAGCAGGTCAGCTGTTTCAAATATGAATAAGGAAACGCCGCCGACACCCCTGCTTCAGGTACGAAATCTCGCCAGGAGCTACACCCGCCGCGGCACGCTAGCGCGGGCGGGGGCGCGGGTGCAGGCTGCCATAAATATCAGCTTCACGCTCACGGCCGGAACCACGCTGGGGCTGGCGGGCAGTTCAGGATGCGGAAAATCCACGGTCGCGCGCTGTGTCAGCAGGATCGAGCGTCCGGACGAAGGCGAGATTCTCTTTGCCGGCCGCGATCTGGCGCGCTTGAGCTCTAGACAATTGCGGTTCCTCCGGCCGAATATACAGATGGTTTATCAGGATGCCGCTACGGCGATGAATCCGCGCTTTTCCGCCGCCGAAATCATAGGCGAGCCCCTGCTGATCCAGCGTTTGGGAACAGCGGCCGAGCGCGGCGAGCGTGTGCGCCAGGCCATGCTGCAGGTCGGCCTGCCGCCTGAGTGGGTTGGCCGCCCCCCGCGCGAGTTCAGCGGCGGCCAACGCCAGCGCCTCACCCTGGCCCGCGCTCTGGTGCTCAAGCCTAAGCTCCTGGTTCTCGACGAACCCCTCACCGGCCTCGACCTCTCCACCCGCGCGCAAATCGTCAACCTGTTGCGTGATCTGCAGGCGGCGCACGGAATCGCCTACCTCCTCATATCGCACGACCTCTTCCTTTTGGGGCACCTGGCGGATCGGATTGCCGTCATGGCGTCGGGCCGGTTAGTGGAAGAAGGGGCGGCGCGGCAAATCATCTCCACGCCACAGCACGCCGAGACCAGAAAACTGCTGGCTGCGGCCACCAGGCCGCTGATAGCAACGGGGGCGGCGCAATGAAGAGCTATCTTGCTCGCCGCCTGGCGCGCGCGGTTCTATTGCTCTTCGCCGTCTCTGTGCTCTGTTTTCTGCTGACCCGGCTGGCGCCCGGTACTTATTTCGACGAAATTCGTCTGAACCCGCAGGTTTCACCGCAGACCATCGCCCTGCTGCAGGCACGCTATGGGCTGAATGAGCCGCTGGGGGTGCGCTACGCGCACTGGATGCGCTCGGTGGCGCGCGGCGACTTCGGCTTCTCCATTGCCTACAACACGCCGGTTGCAAGCCTGATCTTGGCGCCGGCGGAGCACACGTCGCTGCTGGGCGGCGTGGCCATGCTGTTCTGCTGGCTGATTTCCGTTCCCCTGGCCGTCTGGTCGGCACGGTACGAACGTTCGCTGTTCGATCGCGGCATTTCAGGACTTACTTCCTTGTTCATCTCCGTTCCCGAAATTGTGCTCGCGGTAGGGCTGCTGGCATTTGTCGTGCGCTCGCACGCGCTGCCGGTCGGAGGGATGACTTCGGTCAGTTTTGATGAATTGTCCGCCTGGGGTAAGGCCGGCGACATAGCCCGGCACATGCTCGCGCCGGTTGCCATCCTTGTTTTGGTGGGCACGCCGGTCATCCTGCGCCATTTGCGGGCCAGCGTTCTCGAGGTGCTGCACGCTCCCTTCGTGCAAGCCGCACGCGGCTGCGGCATTGGAGGCGCGCGGCTCCTGTTTCGGCATGTTCTTCCCGCGGCGGCAAATCCAGCCATCTCTTTGTTCGGCCTGTCGCTGGCCGCATTGCTCAGCGGGTCGCTGCTGGTTGAAGTGGTCACCGGTTGGCCGGGTCTGGGACCCCTGATCCTGGAGGCCACTCTGGCGCGTGATCTCGATGTGGTGGTGGCCGCGGCCATGCTGGCAGCGGTGATGATGATCGTGGGGAACTTTGCGGCCGATCTGCTGCTGCTGGCCGCCGACCCGCGCATACGAACCGGGAGCCCCGATGCGGCTTAGAGGCGCAATCTGGCTGCCCGCCGCCTTGCTGGTTTTGTGGCATCTGGCATTTCTTTGCGCCTGCTTTTTCGCTCCTTACGATCCCGCAGAACAGGATCGTGATCTGCCCTACACCCCTCCCTCCCATCTGCAGTTTCGCGGGCCGCAAGGCCTCCACCTGCGGCCATACGCATGCGTCGCAGGCGGGACTGCCGCTGAAAACCAGCAATCACCATGCTATCCCGTCCACTTTTTCGTTCACGGCTGGCAGTACAGCTTTGCGGGAATGCAGTCGAGCGTGCATCTGTTCGGCGTCTCGGCTCCTGGGAGGATTTCCATCCTCGGCACCGATTCTTACGGTCGCGACATGTGGTCGCGCTTGCTGTATGGAGGCCGTATCTCGCTCGCCATTGGATTGCTGGCGACCCTGGTCTCGCTTCTGTTGGCCATGCTGATCGGCACTGTCGCGGGCTATTACGGGAAATGGACCGACGAATTGCTCACCGGCGGCGCCGAACTCTTTCTGGTCATCCCCTGGCTATATTTTCTCCTCGCGCTGCGTGCCATGCTGCCCCTGCACTTGAGCGCAGCGGCCACATTTCTCCTGGTCGTCGGCGTGATCGGCTCCCTGGGATGGGCCCGCCCCATGCGCCTAATTCGCGGCGTCGTGTTGACCGCGCGGGAGCGCAACTATGTGTTGGCGGCCCGCGGCTTTGGCGCCTCAGACGCCTATTTGCTGCGCCGCCACATCGCTCCCATGACCAGCGGAGTCCTGCTCACTCAGGCCGCGCTTCTCATCCCGCAGTTCGTAGCCGCGGAGGCCGCGCTTTCCTTCTTTGGCCTGGGCGTCGGCGAGCCGGTCCCCAGCTGGGGCAACATGCTGGCCGTCCTTCAGCAATATAGTGTCCTGGTTTCCTACTGGTGGATGCTGACACCAGCGATTGCCCTGGTGGTTACGTCCGTAACCTACTGGTGGCTAGCCGAACGCCTCCAGCGCTGGCTAAAATCTTCCTCAATCTAGCTTCGCTGTTCTGTGGGGAAAGGCACATTTTGCGACGTTTAGCCCGCCTTTGCCTGCTGCTGCAGCTTCTCGCCGTTTTTTGCCTGGCCGCGCCCGGTCCTGCTCCCGTGCAACCCAAGGAAGAGTTGCAACTCTCGAAGGATGCCGGCCAATACGGCGGCCGGCTCGTCGTGGGCCTGCGCGCCGAGCCTAAGACCCTGAATCCGGTCACCGCCGAAGACGCCGTTTCCCGCGAGGTGATCGGCGGGCTCATGGCCGACCTGGTGCACATCAACCGCGCCACCCAGCAGAGCGAGCCCGCGCTGGCGAAATCCTGGAAGGTTTCCTCCGACGGCCTCAACTACACGCTCAAACTGCGGCGCGGCATCCGCTTCTCCGACGGCCAGCCATTCGACGCCGATGACGTGATTTTTACCTTTGCGGTTTACACCGACGAAAAGATTGATTCCCCGCAGCGCGACCTGCTGATCATTGATGGCAAGCCGATTCAAGTCAGCAAGCTCGACCAGTACACAGTACGTTTCACGCTGGCGCGCCCCTACGCCGCCGCCGAACGCATCTTCGACAGCCTGGCAATCCTGCCTCGGCACGTACTGGAGAAGCCCTACCGCGATGGCCAATTCCTGCAGCAGTGGTCGCTGAACACTTCGCCTTCGCAAATTGTCGGCCTTGGCCCGTTTCGC
>DATEGM010000494.1:0-15029 GCA_035280085.1 Terriglobales bacterium | reverse complement strand
GCGAGCAAAACGCCCTTCGGTGCGCGCGAAGCTGACGAAGTCCACCGGCTGGTTATTGTGCGGATCAATGTACCAATCCTGCTTCATGGCGGGATTGCCTGCCAGGCTCAGGCATTCGCGGATGCGCTCGCCCTTGCGCGGATCGTAAACGAAGAGCGGGAAGGTGCGCGATTCCACCGCCAGCTTGGCCTGCTCCAGGGAGCGGTCGTCGGGCACGCCATGCTCGGGTTGGCACGTCGCGTAAGCGATTACCACCGCTGGTCCCGGATACGCGTTGGCCTCCATGATCGTCTTGTAGAAGTGGTTGAGGTGCGCCGCCGTGGTCTGGGCCACGAACACGCCAGGGTGCATCATGGCAATTTCGCCCAGTTCCTTGCGGTGCTCGCGCTTGCCCGGTTGCGCCTTGCCGAAGGCAGCCATCTTGGCATCCTGCCCGGTCAGAGTGGAAGTGGAGGTCTGGCCGCCGGTGTTGGAGTACACCTGCGTATCCAGAACCAGCACTTTGATATCACGCCCGGACATGAGCAAGCGGGAGAGTGACTGGAAGCCGATGTCGTACATGGCGCCATCGCCGCCCAGCACCCACAGCCGCCGGTTCTGGTGGCCTTCCTGGTCCCAGCGCAAGCGAATGCCGAGCGCGTCGGCGGGTGCGTTTTCGAACAGCGAGTTGGTCCAGGGCACGGCGTAAGGGTTGAACGGGTAGGTGGAGCCGAACACGCTGTTGCAGCCAGTGGCCGCCACAATGCCGATCTCGTTTCCATAAACGAAGCCCGTGGCCGCCAGCATCAGGCGAATGGGCGTGGCCTCGCCGCAACCCATGCAGGAGCCGCCGCCGCCCGCGTAGAGCAGCGAGCGTCCGGCCAGCATCATGTCGCCCAGCGCCTTCTCGTTGAGCAAATGAGCCGGCGTCTCCGGCAGGTGATGGTAAAGGTCCATGGCCAGGTCGTACTTAGCCATGTTGCCGTCCTTCACCACCATCTTCAGCGCCTCGTGGCGGCCGCAAGCCGTGACGCACTCGCCGCACCCCTTGCATTTATCAGGATCCACGAAGATTGAGAACAGCCCGCCTGGCTGCCCCTTCTTCTGAGGAATCTCGTAATACTTGCTGGTTTTGATGAAGTCGTTGCGCAACGATTCGCGCAGGTCGGCGCGCTCAATGTGCGCCAGTTTCTCCTCCAGCACGGCCGGGTCCACCGCCTTGGCCAGAATGGCCGTATCGGGGCAGGCGTTCACGCACTCCATGCAGCCGACACAGTTGGCAGCAATCAGCTCAGGAATGTCCGGCGCCAGGGTGCGGAAGCTGCGGCGCATGGCGCTGGAAGGCGGCATGAGGCTGCGCGCCACATACTCATCGGCGTCCAGGTCGGCTTCGCGCCCGCGCGCGTAGGTGCCAATTACCTTGTCGCAGAAGTTTGGTTCGATAACGCCATGGCCATTGGGAGGATGGGACACAGGCTCGAATTTATGTTCCTTAATCGGGCGAAGGTGCGCTTCCTCCCCGCTGGGCGGAACAATCTCGACTACTTCGTTGTAACCGCGCCGCGCTGCCGCCAGGTTGTCGGCCACCACTCGTGCGCCCCGCTTGCCGAAGTACTTGGTCAGCGTTTTCTCCAGCGAGGCGAACAGGTGTTCCGTATCCAGGCCGGCCTGCTCGCGGAAGGGCGTCAGGCGGAGAAATGCGCCGAGCAGCACAATGCCCTGCATGCGAATCTGCAGGTCGGCGCGGCTCGACGACTCGCGCGCGATCTTGCCCGCATCCAGCGCGTACACCCGCAACTTGCGCGAGCGGATTTCCTGCCGCGCACCTTCAGGCAAGTTGCCCCAGATTTTCTCCGCAGGCAGGTTCGACTGCAGGTAAACCAGGCCGCCATCCGGCAAACCTTCCAACGGATTGCCCGACATGAAGGCGTAAGCATCCTGCACCGCGACGAAATCTACTACTTTCAACTCGCAGTGCAGCTTGATGAATTCAGGCGCCAGCGTCAGGTAGTAGTTGGTGGGCAGGCCCTTCTTCTCCGAACCGTACTTGGGAAACGCCTGCGCGTAAAGGCCGAACAGGTCGGCGGCTACCGAGGCGATCACTTTGTTGGTGGTGACCGAGCCAAAGCCGCCGATGGAGTGTCCGCGCAGCGAGAAGGCGCCGGCGGGCCGCACATCGGGATCTTCGGTCACTGGCAGCTCATTCTCGTGCTTCACGCCCAGCACGAAGAAGCGGCGGTGCCGGTCGTGGCTGGCCATGTTTGCCGCCGCCGCCACAAAGTGGCCGGGACGAACGTCGCGGCCACCTAGGCCGGCCACACCGGAGTAGATTTCCGGCAGGCGCTCAAACTGCCCTTTCCCGTTGCCCATATGCGCATCGGCCAGCGCCGCCTTCACTTCCGTGGTCAGCGGGTTCGATTCCATCAGGGGCACGTCGGCGCGCTCAATTACTGTGGCGGCGCGGCACTTGCGCAGCAGCAGCGACAGTTCCAGCGCGGGGAAAGGACGGAAACTTACCGGCGTGATGCAGCCCACGCGCATGCCCTGCTTGCGCAGGAAGTCTACGGTGGACTCGGCCGTCTCCATCATCGAACCCATGCCGATGATGGCGTAGGCGGCATCTTCCATGCGGTAGGGCAGCACGCTGTCATAGTGCCGTCCCGTGGCATCGCTGAATTCGCGGAAAGCACGCTTCAGTGCCGGCGCCACTCGGTCGTAAAAATGCCGCTGCGCCACTTTGCCTTTCATGTAGCTGTCCTGGTTCTGCACTGGACCGCTGAGCAAGGGCGCCTGCGTATCGAACAGCTTTCGGATACGCTCCTGAGGCGCGCCCACAAATTCCTTCATGAACTCAGGCTCGGGCAGGCGAATGGTTTCCAGGGTGTGCGTGGTCAGAAAGCCGTCCTGCACGTTCAGGAAGGGCGTTTCGGTGTCCTCGGCCGCGCGGCGCGCAATCAGCGCCAGGTCGGCGGCTTCCTGGGCGTTGCGCCCAAACAGGATGCCCCAGCCCACATCGGCTACGCCCATCACGTCGTCATGGCCGCAGTGCACGTTCAGGGAGTGTGAAGTCAGCGCCCGCGCCCCAATGTGGAACACGGCCGGCAGGCGCTTGCCCGAGATCACGTAGAGTACTTCCTTCATCAGGATCAGGCCCTGCCCGGAGGTGAAGTTGCTCACCCGTCCGCCGGCCAGCGCGAAGCCTTCGCAAGCCGAAGCCGAGCTGTGCTCCGACTCCGGCTCCAGGAACTGCAGGGGCTCGCCCCAGAGGTTCTTCTTGCCATTGGCGAACTCCACCGCGAAGCCGTCCCCCATGGGCGTCGAGGGCGTAATGGGGTAGGCGCAGGCGCCCTGCGCAATATGCGAGTCCACCCATACCACCGCGCCCGATCCGTCTACGGTGGAAGCGATGCCGGGATAGCGCGGCTGGGCCACACTTTGGCCGGCTTCTGCTTTCTTCAAACTTGCAATTGTCACGTGATCCCCCTTCGGTCCTGCCGGCGAGCCCGGCTTGAGACCGGGCCCGCCGTTTGGGTGCGAAAGCCTCCGCCCCCGCACGGAGGCTTTCGAACGTCCAAAATCAATGCGCAATGCTGGCGAACTTGCGCTCTTCCGCGTCCATGTGCGCCGCCAGTGCGCGGGCGAACTGCCAACCCTGTTCTTTGACTTCGGAGACCGCCTGCTCCATGTCGCTGCTGCCCTCAACCTGGTCAACCAGCAACCAGAAGCGGGTCATCTGCTGGCGCAATTCCTGGTGCTGCCGCTTCATTTCTTCCGAGAACTTATTTAACTCCGGGCTGAGGGTGGCAATCTCCGCCAGCACCGTAGCTTCTTCATTCTCGAAATGCACCGGCAGCGTGCGCGCCAGGTGGCGCCCGCAACGGTAAACACGTTCGGTAGCCGCCATGTTGGTGAGCACTTCCGAGTAGCAGATGAGGGAGTCGAGCGCGAATTCCAGCGCCGCCAGTTCGCTGCTCAAGGCCTGGTGTTCGTGATGGATGAGCTGCGAATCGCTGCGAAAGGCAGCTGTTACTTCCGGCATGCTGCACCTCGGGCCCGGGGTTCACCCCGGCGCCGCCTGCCCGGCTTACCTTCTTACCTTGGGCCTGTTTGCATGGTCGCCCCAGGAGCGGCCAAGCCACAGTGAGGCGAGTCACCGCCATTTGTGACGGCTGTCACTTTGCGGTTTGCCCCCCGTTTGATGGGGTGGCAGCAGGCGGGCGTATACTCACCCGCTAACAACTACAGAGTCATAGGTTTCATCCCACATGCATGGCTAATCCGCGCAAGAAAACCTCGGGAAGCTGGTTTACGAACCTGGCGAATGCCAGCGCCGCCGCCGTAGGCTCACCGGCGGCGTTCATTTTTGCCGTCATAACGATCGTCGCCTGGATTATTACCGGCCCGTTTTTTCACTATTCCAATACCTGGCAGCTGGTGGTGAATTCGTGGACCAACATCATGACGTTTCTGGTTGTGTTCTTGATACAAAACAGCCAGAATCGCGACTCGCGCGCCATTAACCTTAAGCTGGATGAACTGATCCGCTCCACCGAGCGGGCGCGCAACGAAATGATAGATATCGAGCGCTTGTCCGATAAGGAGCTGGAATCCCTAGCCAAGCGCTATGAGCGCATCCGCCAGGAATGGGATGAGCGCCGCAGCGGACGCGAGCATCAGCGCCCGTGAGAACTGGCCCGCGCCGGCCGCCCCCGGCCGGGGCTACACGCTTTCGCTCTGGCCTGCCTCCAGCAATCCCAGCGCCATGGCATAGTGCACGAGGTCGGCGCGCGTGCGCAGGCCCAGTTTTTCGTAGATGCGGCTGCGGTAGGTTTCCACGGTTTTCGAACTCAATTGCAATTGCCGGGCAATTTCGCTGCTGGTGAAGCCCCGCGCTACCGCACGCAGCACCTGAGCTTCCCGCCGGCTCAGGCCGCGCGAGTTTCGGCTTACGCGATCTCCCGCCTGCAGCAGAACGTCGGCCATGCCATCGCTCAGCCGGGGATCAATGTAGCGCTGGCCGGAAGCGGCGTGGCGGATGGCCAGTAAGAGCTCCTCCTGGCTGGCCTTGCGCAGGACGTAGCCTACCACCCCGGTTGCCAGCAAGGAACGCACGTACTCCACGTTTTCGTTATTCGCCACCACCACGGTGCGCGCCGGCAGGGCAGCCTGCGCCAGGGCCGCGCAGGTGCGGAGCCCCGACATGCCCGGCACCGTAATTTCGAACACCACCACGGCAGGAGAAAATTTCCGGCACAGCTCCCCCACTGGCCCGGGTGCGTCCGCCTCAGCCACGATTTCCAGATCGGAAGCCGGCTTCAGCACGTGGCGCAGACCGGTGCGGCTGAGCGGATGGTCGGAGGCAATCAAGATGTGGGTGCGCATGGCCCTTTACCTCCTTGCTGTCCGAAGTGCGGCAGCCAGCGGGATTGACGGCTGCCATGCTTTTTCTCACCCGCGATGAGCGTGAGCGGAACCGGAGTGGAAGGTCGCGGGCGTAACCACTTTTATGATGAACGGATTTCTACGGACAGGGGAGCGTCAGGAAGCGTCAATGGGCGCATGGTTGCGTTGCCCGGGCTTGAGGTTGGGACTGCCGTCGGGGCGGATGCTGAAAGCGAAGTCAGATTCCACAGGCCGGCACCAGATCTGCCTCTCCGCCCATTGCCTGCCGGCAGAGAGGATCGAAACCACGTGCAGGCCGGGAGGGAAACGCTTCATGACATACTCAATGCCCAGCATGCGGCCGTCTGCATGGCGCAGGTTGGCATGACCAAAACAGGCGCCGAACTGCAGAAAGCCGGCCCAACTCGCGGCTGCCGACACGCCGTTTCCCGAGTGCAGAATCGAATGCAGATTCTCGCCCAGTAGTGGTTCGCCGGGGCCCACCAGGTCGTGGGCGGCGAAATTAGCTGCCAGAATGACTGGAACGTCGTTCACTACGAGGCTGGGAAACTGCGAATCCATAAAGACGGTGCGAAAGTACCTGTCGTCCACCAGTGGAAGCTGATTTTCAGTGCGCACCCGCAGCCAGTTTTCCAGTTCGGCGGGAAAGGCGAAAACCACGGCTCCGCGGCGGGCCTCGATGCGGCGCACGGGAAGCTGGAACTCACTTTCCCAGCGCTGGACGGTGCGCACGCTGGCGCCCATGTGCCGGGCAATTTCCTTCCACGAGCGAAGCATTTGGCCCATGTCGCACCTGCCTGAATTGCCTACTACGCACGTCGGCTCACAGGAAACTCGGGTGCGTGCGCTTGATTTTTATTCTTCACAGTAAGGCGGGGCAGCGCCGTGCGTGATGTCACCCGAGCAGGTGATTCAGCTCACCTTGTAGGTGCCAAACCCGGAAGGGGCGATTTTGGCTAGTACGCCAGTGCTTTGTGCTCCTGGCCGTGGCAGGTGAGGGTGCAGGTGCCGTGGCCCGCCCCGGTGCGGGTGTACTGCAGGACGCCGTTGCTGGCCGGGCCGACGATGCTGCGGTCGAAGTTGATGAGCATAGGCGCCGATGACGCGTGCGGGTCGTGGCAGGTGGAACACGCCGCGCTTGCCTGCTGCACATGTTCGGAGTGCTTGCTGAAGCTCAGGTCGCGCAGAATGCTGTTCTGCACGTCATGGCATTTGTCACAGAGCGCGTAGCTGTTCACCGAGAAGGGAACGCCTGCGCTGGCTGCGCCGGCGGCGGCCGGCGGTGGCTCCAGCGCGCTTTGCCGCTCTAGCAGATGAGGGATGTTGGAACCGTGCGGGCCGCCAGGACCCATGCCGCTGCCCAGGTTCCGCCCCGTATCGCTGTTGTGGCAATCGCTGCAGTAAATGTAGCTCACGGATGAGAGCACCCGCCCGGGCAGGGGAGCGCCGCCCGGGGAAACAGGCGCCGGCCGCAAACTCGGTACATCTCCACCGGGCCCGGCCGCAGCATTCAGCGGCCGTGTGACCGGATGGAATGACAAGCTGTACTGAAATTCCATGCGCTGGTTGAAGCGGTTGGGATTGCCCAGGTTGAACTGCCGCTGCGGATTTCGCCCGTACCCAACACCCGCGATGCTTGTGTCCATTATCTGCGGCTTGTTGGCGCTATCGCCATGGCACTTAAAGCAAACTTCATACTCGTTGGCGCTCTGCGGCAGGAACGTGTTGCCGGAAGACTGCCCGCGCACACCCGCCAGCGCCCCGCTCGCCTGGGGCGCCTGTCCGGCACGGTTATTGGCATAGTGCGGATTGTGGCAGTCCACGCACTCCGCGTGCCGCGCCGCTCCCGGACTGGTTTCCGGCATGGTGTAGGTGGGGGAGTTGGGCGCTTCCGACTCGTCATGCGCCGAAGGTGTGATCTCCACCGGGTGGCGGTAGGTCTTTGCCATCTCCGCCTGAACGTTCAGCTTGGTCACGGTGCCGTTGTGGCACTGGAAACAGGTCTGCTCTTCCGGGAATTTCACCAGGCGCTGCGCCACTTGCGGCGAGTGCGGTCGATGACAGCTCTCGCACCCGTTCTGGCTGACGCCGCGATAGCCCGTATGCGCCCCCTGCTGGCTGGCGTAGGCCATGTCCTCAGCAGGATCAGGCGGCAGATTGTGGGCAGAAGTTGTCCAGCCCGCCGGCTGGTGGCAGCTCAAGCACAATGACGACTGATGGTTGGGCTTCACCAGGAACTTGCCTACTGTGGCATCCAGGTTCTCCTGGTGGGGATCGTGGCAGCTGGTGCATTGCACCTTGCCCTGGCCGTCCAGGTGAACCGGATCGCCTGGGGGCGGCAGGCGAACTTCGCCGCGCGTTGCCGGCACAAAGCCGAAAGGGTGGTCGTCAGAGAAACCCTGGGCCTTCGCCAGATTGGCTTCCGAGTTGGAAGGAATGTGGTAGCCCTGCCCCTGCACAAACTCGATCAAACCGTCGTTAACTGTGTCGCCCAGTGCGATGGTGCCATCGTGGCAGCTCAGGCACAGCTTGGAGACGTCCTGTGCCTGGATGGGGGTCACCATGGATTGCAGGGTGGTGCTGGAGTAGGTGGAAAAATCCTGCAGGGAAACTTTGTGGTTCCACAGCAGGGCGCCTCCGTTGCCCGCGTTGGCATTGTGCGGGGTGTGGCAGAAAATGCAGGCGTTCTGCCCGGACACCGAGCGAATCTCGGTCCCTGAGGTGGCGCGGAAATCGTGCTTGGAATTCAGAATAGCAGTTACATTGCCCCGGGCAGAGAGCCGGATCGCGGCCGTGGTTCCCAGCGCCATCAGCACAAGAACGATGAGGAGGCGGTGGCGCATTATTGCCCTCCTCCCGCCTGCGCCGCTTCCGGACGAAGTTGGAAGATTTGCACCCGCCGGTTGTACCCGTCAGCTACATAAATGCGGTTTTGAGAGTCGGTGGCAATGCCCTCGGGCAGGAAGAACTGCCCTTCGGCGGCGCCGGTTTGCCCGAAGAAGAAGAGCAAGCGGCCATCGTGGTCATAAACCTGCACCCGGTCCGTACGACTCTCCGCAACATAGATGTGGCCCTGCCCGTCCAGAGCGATGCCCTTAGCCTTGTCGAGTTCACCAATGGCATCGCCCAGGTGGCCGAAGCCGGAGAGGAATTTGCCGTTTGCATCCAGGTGCTGCACGCGGAAGTTCAGGGAGTCCATCACCCACAAACTGCCGTCTGCGTCCACCGCGATGTGCGTGGGATAGTTGAATTCGCCGACGCCGTCGCCTGGCTTGCCAAAGCGCTGGATCACTTTGCCGTCCGTGCCCAGCACCACCACGTTCATGGCCAGCGTATCCACCACGTAGATGCGGCCACGCTTTTTATCAATGGCCAAGCCCGTGCAGCGCTTGAAAATGCTCTCATCCTTGGTAATGCCGCCAATTGTGCCGGCAAATTTCCCGTCGGGCCGGAAGACAAACAGCCGCGCACGAACGGAGTCAGTGACATAGATTTTTTCGTCGCCGTCGGTCGCGATGGCAATGGGCGACAGGAAGGGATTGGAATCGGGTGCGCGCAGCGTCTTGTATTTCTTGTGCTCCGCGTCAAAAACGTGCACCACCCGCTCCTTGGTGTCGGCCACTAGCACGCGCCCCTGCGCGTCCACGGCGACGCCATTGGGCAGCAGCATGGCTTTCTGCCGGTCGTCGAGGCCCACAATCTTTTTCAGGATTCTCTTGAGGCGCCCGGGCTTGGGATTCACGTCGGCGGCACTGCGCAGCATGCCCACCCATTCCAACTGCGGTGGCAGCAGCACTGCCGGCGGCTTCGATTCAGCCTCTGTGCTCGGCCAGGTGCCGATCAGGATTATCAGCAGCGCCAGGCCGGTCCCCACTCCGGCCATTCCTTTTTTAAACATCGCCATCCTCTTCAAAGCCCCACCTCAGAAAAAGTTGAAATCCCTCCTGATGCGGACGTAGTAGCGATTGATGCGCAGCCCGTTCACGCTGGGCTCAGTGGTGATGCGATTAAACAAGTTGCCCACGCCGCCTTCCACCGTGATCTTGCCCAGGCGGTACTGCCCGCGCACTTCCCAGATGCGGTAGTTTTGCAGCGAACTGAATAAAAGGTCGTTTTCGCGGCGCCAGTCCGCGCCCACGTCAAAATTGCGCCTCGGGCGAAACGTGATGCTGGCGCCGGTGATACGCGTTATGCGGGTCAACAGAGGAGTCGCTATCAGACCGGCAATGGGCAGCGGCACGGTAATGAAGCCCGGCTGGATCAGGTCAGTGGGGAAAAATCCTCCCGAGCCATCGTTCAGCCCGCGCATCCCCATGATCATAAGCTTGCGGGTTTCGACCTGCGCCCGGTAGTTGGTGTAATCCATCGTAACTTTGCCGGAGATGTTCAATAACTGCAGCCGGCCCTGCTCCGCCTCGCCAGAAAGACGGAACCCGGGCAGAGCTGTGGTCTCCAGCCGGGCGCCGTAATGATTGTCCAGGCTGTAGCCGCCAATCTGCTGCACATAGTTGTACCTGCCGTAGCGGTAAAGGCCGGTCAGGCGAACGCGCCTGATGTTGCCCCAGCCCACCCGCGCGTCCACGTCGTTCGACCACGTATGGGCGTTATTGCTCAGGTTTGTCCCCATCATGCTGTAGCGCAAGGCGTAGGTAGTGTTGACGTCAAATCCGCGCAGCCGCTTCTGCAGCATGAATCCGGTGAGCGATTCGGCCAGCGAGGTCTGCGATTCGAAGTGAGGCGTTAAGGGCGTGTTGTGGAAATATCGGACTTCCTCGAAGACCCGCAGGGGGACGAACAACTGGTACTCAACCCGCCCTATTGCGGTGTGCGTATTCATTCTGGGCACTGCCAGGAATGAAACGCCGGCCAAAGAATTTTGTGTGAGCTGGTTGCTCATGTTCTCATGCGTGAACGAGTACAAGTAGCTGGTGGCCAGCTTGCGCGTGTGCTGGATGCGCAGGGTAGCCAGCGTTAGCCAGTCCTTGTTGTCGCTGCTTAAACTCTGCGGCAGAACGTAATGAAACGCCTCACCCCGGTTATCAATCTGGAACAGCGCCTTGTCTCCCCAGAATGAGTGCGAGGCATTCAGCGTGAGCGTCTTGTAGTCTTCCTTTGAACCGGAGATTAAGTTCAAGGCACCGGTACCGTTGGTATTGATCTTTCCGAAGTTGTAGCCTGCAGTCCAGTGCCAGCCAGCGCGTGTGTCTTGTGCGCGGAACCCCCAGTCGGTCTGGTCGAAGCCGGTGTCCGTCAATGACTCTGCCAGGCGCACGTCGTTCTTGTTGCCCAGGTAACTGAAGTTCAGACGAGGCAGGTTAGGCAGGTCCACCGTCCAGTCGGCGTTGAGCTGGGAATAATCGTTGTTGGAGCCGAACAGGCTGCCCGTGGTGTCATAGGCGCTCTTGCGATACACCAGGTGAAAGGGATAAGGGCTTACCGGCAAAAACGCGAGCGAGACTCCGCCGCCCAGCAGGTTGTCATTGTAGTCGCCGCCGGTAAGCGAGGTCGCCCCGCGCTGGGTATTGAAACTGGTATCGAATTGCAGGAACTTGGGATCTTTCAGGAAGCCGCTCAGGTCCAGTCCGACATCTCCTGCCACATCACTGTAGGAGGAAGGCTCGCTCTGCCCATTCACAACCGGCGTGTATCCGGTGTTGAACAGATTGAACCCGACTGTTCCCTTCATATGCCACCGGTCCACCGGTTCGTAACCGTATTGCGCGGCGCAGGGCAGGGCCCACAGCAGGGCCAGGATTGCCAGTCTCCGGGTTATGCTTGCCCGCTTCATGAGTGCCTCGCCGGTCTTGCATGGTCGAAAGAGGAGAGAGGCCCAGGCCAGACGGCGCTACTGCGCCTCTCCCGAGTTCTCACAGATGGCAATAGGTGCAGAAGGTCCCGCTCGTCTGAGTGGGGAACTTTTGCGCCAAAATTCCAGAAGCCCCGTTGTGCGGATCATGGCAGGTTGCGCACTGCATCTTCCCCTGGAACAGCGGGATTTCACCTGCGCCGTCCACCGAGGTTGTGCTCGCCGGAGCCTTGATCCCAGCGGCCGTCGCCAGGGCAGCGTTGTAGGTGAAATTGATGGGGTGCTGTTGCGTCAGATCCTTGACTGTCCGGTCTGTCGGCATGAAGGTGGTGCCGGTGGTGGTGGTAACGGCGGAGTAAAAAGAGTCCACCGCTACTGTCCCGTCATGGCAGGAGAGGCACAGGTTGCTGGCCGTGGGCGTGGCTACCGTCCCCAGGTCGCTGATGTCCGTGGCGTACCCCGCAAAGCTGTCGCTGGTGTACGTCCCGTAGCTACCCACACTGGACATGCTGTGGTTCCAGAGCAGGGGACCAGCGGAAGCTGGGGCCGTCACACTGGCAAACTTGTGCGCAATGTGACAATAGTTGCAGAGCGAATAGGAACCCGTGCCGTACACCGCACGAAGGTCGTGGGCCGAGCCCACTATCGCGCTCTTCGGGGCCTTGGCGAAGCCCATTGTGGTCGTAATGGCCACAACGAGCACCACCAGGCCGAGTGCTTTAGCTGTTCTCATAAGACCTCCCGATAGAAATGAGTTGCAACTCTTGTATCTACTGCATGCAGTACTGCTGTAAAACATCTGCCGGCACGTGTTGTGCGCAACAGAACTCATGTCAGTTCCCTCCCAGGAACTGGAAAATCTGCACCCGCGCGTTCAGGCTGTCGCTCACGTAAACGCGGTTGTTCTTGTCAATGTAGATACCCGTGGGCAGATTGAACTGCCCC
Source organism: Terriglobales bacterium (assembly GCA_035280085.1). Classification (GTDB taxonomy): domain Bacteria; phylum Acidobacteriota; class Terriglobia; order Terriglobales; family Acidobacteriaceae; genus JAICWP01. The sequence goes on along the minus strand of DATEGM010000494.1, from coordinate 2,896 downwards.
GGGTTTTGCCCGAAGGCGCCGACGAACATCAGCACCTTGCCGTCAGGGGTGAATATCTGGAAGTTGTTGAAGGCAGCGTCCACCACCCACAGGTGGCCTTCTTTGTCATAGGCCACGCCCTTAGGGCGTACGAACTCGCCAGGACGAGTACCCTGGCGCCCGATGCGGCGCACAAATTTTCCGTCGGGGGAGAACACCTCTACCGAGCAGCTGCCGGTGTCGGTGACGGCAAAGCTGCCGTCGCTGGCCGCCGCCACCGCGACCGGAAAATTAAACTCGCCTTTCTTGTCGCCCCGCTTCCCCGCCTTGCTTTCCAGTTGCAGCGTATCCAGGTTGAAGATCAGCACCTGGTGCAGCTGCGAATCCACCACCAGCAGCCGCCGCCGGCCCTCGTCCAGCGCCATGTAGGTGGGATTCTTGAGCTCGCTGCCGCTGCCAATAGTGCCTACCAGGTGCGCATCGGGGCCGAACTTCAGAATCATGTGCAGCCGCGCGTCGGCCACGTAGAAGTTGTCTTTAGAATCCACCACTACGCCCAGCGGCGTACGGAACTGCAGCCCGCGGTCGCCATTGATGCGCGTGATCTGGCGCTTTTCCTTGTTCAAAATGTAGAGCATGGCACGCTGGCTGGAGACGATGTAGATTTGCCCTTTGCTGTCGCTGGCCACGCCCGCCGCCTTGTCGAACGCCTCCGTCACATTGGGATCGCCATTGCCCACCATCTTGTCCACCCAGGAGCGCTTTTTTCTGGGCTCGATGTCGAAGTTGCTGGAATAAGCCGTGATGAATTTGATCCGCGGCTTGTCCGGCGGCAGCGGCCAGACCAGATTCGTGGACGCAACCTGGTTGTCGTCTTTCTTCTTGCCTGCCGTGGCCGGTTGCGTCGCGGCCAGCAGGAAGCTCAGCGCCGCCAGCCAGTAGATGAGCGTTATGTGCTTGCGAGGGGTCATTGCTTGTCCGATCCGCTTTGCGGCGCCTTCGGCCGTTCGTCAACCTGGCGTCGCTGCTTGTCTTGCTGGGCTTTGTCGTTCTGCTCCTCGAGGGCTCCGTACTTCTTCAGGTTCTCCGACCGTTGCTGTGCTTCGTGAGCCTGGTGGCACGTATTGCAGATGTCTGCGTTCTTATTGTTCTTGTCCGCTTTGACCGCGCGCACCAGCGATGCTTGCCCGGAGGCATGCTGCTCGTGGCAGCTGAGGCACGACATCTTCTGTGCCCGGTTCGTCGGATCGGGCATGCCCCCCACCGGATGGCCTGCCCAGGGGTGCCCGGCAATGGCCTTGTCGTTGGGCAGAACCTTGGGAATATTGGCGAAGTCCTCCGCCGAAATGTCTTGTCCCTCAAACAGAGTGACCTTCTGGCTGGTCACATTGCGGTCGGCGTGGCAGGCCAGGCACAGCGCGTTGGTTTCCGCGCGCGTCTGCTTGGCAAAATCGCTGCTGTGCGGCGAGTGGCAGGTAGTGCACTGCCCTTGTTCATAGGGTTTGTGCAGCACCTCTTCTTTGCTCTTCTCGTGGCAGGTGAAGCAGAGCTCGTTCTTCGACGAGACCAGCTCTACCGTGGTGCTGTTGCCATCCGTCTTGACGCTGTGGCAGGTGCTGCAGCCCATCTGCATGGCGGAGTGCACCGCCTTGCCTTTGGTTTTGTCGTCGTGGCACTCCAGGCAATTCTTGTCCTGCACATCCTTGGGCAGTGGCACCGGGTGCTCGGCGGCGACTGCGGGCAAACCCCATGCGAGAACCAGCAGAAGGAGGAACATCGCGCGTTTGCCGGTGAACTTCACTTCAGCCTCCAATCAGTGTTGTGCACGCGCCTGACCGTGCCGAAGCGATTCCACAAGCGTGCTTGTAAGTTGCTGAATTGACAGCTGATGTCTGTGCGGACTCGAAAGAAAAGGAGCAGTCGAGCAGCCTTTTATCTTGTCCGAATGGGCTATCTCCCACAGGGGGGCACGTGAAATGCCCCAACCCCGATTTGGCGGAAGAAAAGGCCGGCACGAGACACCTCCAGTTGTCCCAATTTGGAACCGTTCCGGTTTGGAACCATGCTCCCCTGCTCTCGACCGCAGCCCATAGGACCCACGTCACAACCAGATGTGACGGCCGGCACTCTCAGCGCGAAATGCGTGAAATTCCAGCACCCTGGCGCCGGCCTGCGCCATATGGCCCACCCACACTTCGGTTTCGCCTGGCTGGTTACGCGCAAGCCGCTGGTTTGCAAGCTGTTGGCGTTCCGCGCTCCGATGGCGCGCCGCGTGCTCCTGTCACCAGGGGGTAAGGAAGGCTCTATGGCGGGAAATACTCGCTCCACGGCACGCCGCATCTGGCAAACCTTGAGTGCGGTGCGCAACGGCATCATTTTGCTAATTCTGGTGGTGATCGCTTCCGCCGCCGGCACTTTCATTCTGCAGCGGCCCACTACCGAGCCGGACCAGATGCAGCGCGCCTATTCGCCGCAAATGCTGGCCTGGCTCGACCGCCTGGGCCTGACCGACGTGTTTCACGCCTGGTGGTTCGTGGTGCTCATGGGTCTGGTGTGCCTGTCTATCGTGGCCGCTTCCATCGAGCGCTTCCCGAATGTGTGGCGCTTCTTCGCGCGCCCGTATCGCCGCCCCGACTCCCACTTCCGTACCGCGCTACCAATACAGAAGAAGATTGCCGTAGGTGATCCGGAGCAGGCGCTGGCCGCAGCGCATCGCGTCTTCCAGAAGCAGGGTCTCCGCCCCCAGCACGTGGTGGAGGACAATCAGGTCTCTCTGTTCGCCGAGCGCAACCGCTTCTCCCTGCTGGCGGTTTACATCGTGCACGCCAGCCTGCTGCTCATCTTTTTGGGCGGGATCGTGGACGCAGTGTGGGGCTACCGCGGTTTTCTGGCGCTCACCAACGGCCAGCAAGCCAGC
>DATEGM010000493.1:0-6003 GCA_035280085.1 Terriglobales bacterium | reverse complement strand
GGCGAACTCCGCGCCGCGCGTGGCTCGCCAATCACCGCGCTTTTGACGCACACCACTGCCGGCAAACCTTCCAGGATTCTCTTCCACGTCTTGCCCTCGTCGTTCGAGCCGTAGAGCTGCCCGCTTCGCGTTCCGAAATATAAGCCGTGCGGATCGAGCGAATCCGTTGTCATGGCATCGCGCAGCACGGTTTCGTAAGCTCCCTTCTGCGGCAGCCCGCGCATCAGCGGTTCCCACGAGTCCCCCGCATTGCGCGTGCGATAGACGCGCAGCCGCCCTTCCGGCATGCACCGAAATTCGTCCGACTCCACCGGCAGGATATATCCGCAGTCGGGATTGTGCGGGTGCATCACGATGGCAAAGCCGAAGTCCGACGGCACACCGTTGGCCACGTCCTGCCAGCTTTCCGCTCCATTGTCGGAACGATACAGGCCCCAGTGGTTCTGTAGGAACAGGCGCTCCGGCCGGGCCGGATGCATCACGAACTTGTGCACGCACTGCCCGAACTCAGGATACTTCTCCGGCTGGTACACCACGCGTATGCCGCGGTTCAGTGCCCGCCAGTTTTGCCCGCCGTCGTCGGTCCGGTAAACCCCGCCTGCTGAAATGCCCACGTACATGCGCTCCTTATTCGCCGGGTCAAGCGCGATGGTATGCAGCGTCAGACCGCCGTTTCCCGGTACCCAGCGCGGGCGGTGAGGATGATCGAACAGCCCTCGCACCAGCGACCACGTTTCTCCCGCATCGCGCGACTCAAACAGCGCCGCCGGCTCCACCCCGCAGTACATCACATCCGGTTCGTCCGCGCGCCCCAGGCAAATCTGCCAGATGTTATTCAACACAGCCCCAGTCTCCGCGGGAAACTTCAGGTTGGCCTCGGCGGGATTGGTCCACACCTTGCCGAAATCATCGCTCGACCGCATGTACGTGCCCCAAAAACTATGCGTAGCCGCCCACAGGCGGTGCCGCCCATTGCGGTCATCGTAAGCAAGGGCATAGATGGCCTGCCCGTGAAAATACGGCCCAGCCACGTCCCAGCGCCGCCGCTCCCGGTTTGACCGCAGCAGGAACGCTCCTTTGATAGTTCCCACCATCAGCAGCACGTCGCCGTTCTTCACCCGCAGGTGGCGAATGCCGCGATGCAGAGTAGTCAGCGGCCCGCGTTGCTCGGGCTGCGCCGCCTGGGGAACCACAGAGGCGGACTGCACCGCCTCCAGCGCGGCCTGCACTTCCGCTGCCTGCTGATAACGCTGTGCCGGTTCCTTGGCCAGGCAGCGCTGAATGATCGCCCGCAAGCCCGGGGGAATGCGCTCCGGCAGCGGTGACGGCGGCTCGTGCAGAATGGCGGAGCCCACCGCAATGCTGGTGGTTCCGCGAAACGGCATTTGTCCCGATACCGCTTCGTAGATCACCGCGCCCAGCGCCCACAGATCGCTGCGGTAGTCACCCGGCTGCCCGCGCAGGACCTCCGGCGCCATGTAGAACAGCGTGCCCATCACCGTGCCCGAACTTGGCGGAGGCGCTACGCTGACCGTGGCCACCTCGTCTGCCAGCTTCGGCACTCGCCGCGCCAGGCCGAAATCGAGCACTTTCACCAAGCCTTGCGGCGTAACCAGGATGTTGGCGCTCTTCAGGTCATGGTGAACAATGTTGCGACCATGCGCGTGCGCCAGCGCCGCCGCCACCTGCGCCCCATAACGCATCACGGTTTCCACCGCCAGCCCGTCCCGCCCGATCAGGTCCTGCAGGGACTTGCCCTCCACCAACTCCATTACCATGTAGAGCTCGTCCTTGAACTCGCCTACCTCGTGAATGGTGCAGATGTTGGGATGGCTCAGCGCGGAGGCAGCCCGGGCTTCGTGCAGCAGGTGCTCGCGCGAAAGCTTGTCCGCCACGCCCTCGGCCACCAGCTTCAAAGCAACGTCCCGCTCCAGGACCTCGTCGTGGGCGCGGTAGACCACGCCCATTCCGCCCTGCCCTATTTTCGAAACGATGCGGTAGTGGCTGATTAATTCGCCGATCACCGTGGCACTCCGAATGAAGGCTAATTGGCTAGAGGAAACGGCGTCAACGCACGCTCCGCAGTCGCCCGTAACTCGTCCATAAATTTACGACCTCTTCCTTGCCTTCGCTGCACTCTTGCTGCGCGCGGGTCCTTTTTTCCGCCGCGCTCCCGGTATCTTCCCGATTCTCGGATCCCCAGCTAGAATCAGCTCGCAGGCGTGCAGCGCCGCTTCTTCAAAATCCGCCGCCTCCGCCGGCAGCACTTGCCATCCTGTCACCTTCTTTCCCAGCACTCCGATGGAGCGCATGCTGGGAAACTCGCGCCGCAGGCTCTCATGGTGCTCCTCGGTAGTGGCCAGCCACACGCCGTTGTCCGCCGTCTTCGAGCTCTTGTCCCGCAGAATCACGACAATTTTCTCCCCGGCATATACCGCCAGGCAGCCGAACATGGGGTTTGTTCGCGGCGACAGCGGAGCCAGCGCCTCCAGCACGAACTCGTGCGGAACCTTTTTGCGCGCCTTTGCGGCGAACAGCGCGTCTTCCAGCGGCAAATCAGAGGCATTGCGGCGGCGCTTCGGCATTCCACTCATCATATAGCGAACGTTACTGGCCTGTTCTCCACCCGCCTCATTGTCCATTTCCGAACTCCGCCGTCCCACAAGCGCACACGCGCGCTTAAACCGGCGCTCGTTTTCCCTGCTTGCCCCTTTAGAAACAGGCATTTACCTTCTCGACGTCGGCAATTAATTTGCTACCGCAAGCACGGGGCTGAGTGTAGCCATCCGCCTTACACGGGGAGCAATCATGGATACCCTGCTGCAGGATGTGCGTTACGGGACTCGCATGCTGCTGAAGTCGCCTGCCTTTACCGCCATCGCGGTGCTTATGCTCGCCCTCGGCATCGGCGCCAACACTGCCATCTTCTCCCTTACCGACCAGGTCCTGCTGCGGGAACTGCCGGTGCAGAAGCCCGAGCAGTTGGTCATCCTGCGCTCCCCCGGCGAGAAGCCCGGCCACACGTCCAGCGATAGCGACGCCGCCACCTCATTTTCCTATCCCCTTTATAAGGACTTGCGGGCTCGGAGCCATGTCCTCTCCGGTCTGCTGGCACGCTATGCCGTTCCTTTGAATGTCGCCGGCCAGGGCAGCACCGAGCGCGCCAGCGGCGAACTGGTTTCCGGCAACTACTTCCAGGTGCTGGGCGTTGCTCCCGCCCTGGGCCGCGTCTTCTCTCTGCAGGACGAGACCGCCCCCGGCGCCAATCCAGTAGCTGTGCTCAGCTACGGGTACTGGGCGCGGCGCTTCGGACGCGACCCCGCCGTGCTCAACAAGCAGTTAACCGTCAACGGCACTGTCCTGACTGTGGTGGGCGTCGCCCGTCCCGGCTTTACCGGCGTGCAGATCGGCCAACTGCCCGACATCTTCATCCCCATCACCATGAAGCCGCAGATGACCCCCAACTGGAACGGCCTGGAAGACACCAAGGACAATTGGATATCTATCCTGGGCCGCCTCCAGCCGGGCGCCACACGCGCCCGCGCTCAGGTTGCGCTCCAGCCCCTCTACCACTCGCTGCTGTTGGGGGAAGTGCCGCTCATGAAGCTTTCCGAGGCGACCAAGCGCCAGTTCCTCGAGCGGCCTCTGCTGCTCGAAAGCGGCGCTTCTGGCCGGCAGGTTCTGCAAGCTGACGCCCGCCAGCCGCTCACCTTCCTCGTTGTGATGGTCGGCCTGGTGTTGCTGATCGCCTGTGCCAACCTGGCCAGCCTGCTGGTGGCTCGGGGCGAAGCCCGCCAGCGCGAAATCGCCGTGCGCCTGGCTGTGGGCGCCGCCCGCTGGCGCCTGGTTCGCCAGCTCTTCACCGAAAATCTTCTGCTCGCGATTCTGGGAGGCGCTGCCGGCGTGTTGTTTGCTGTCTGGACTCTCACATTCCTGGTGCAAACCATGCAGGAGAGCATTGGTGTTTTAGGATTGGAAGAGCAGCTCGATGGCCGCATTCTCGCCTTCGCCATCGCTCTTTCTCTCTTCACTGCGCTTCTGTTTGGCCTCCTGCCCGCTCTGCGGGCGGCGCGCGCCGATCTGCAAAGCACCCTCAAGGACCTGGGCGCCAGCGTATCCCACCGCCTTTCTAGCGTGCGCCTGCGTAAAGCCCTCATCGTTGGCCAGGTGGCTCTCACCGCGGTTCTGCTCACCGCCGCCGGCCTCTTCACCCGCAGCCTGCTCAACCTGCGGAACATCAACCTGGGCGTGCGCCCCGATCACGTGGTCGAATTCACCATCGCCCCCCAGCTCAACCGCTACTCCCCGCAGCGGGCTTTGGCTTTTGTGGAACGTTTGCGCCAGGCCATTGCCGCCACCCCAGGTGTCAGTTCGGTAAGCGCCGCCACCATTCCCATCCTCGCCAACGACGAGTGGGGCTCTGACGTCACAATCCAGGGCTATACCGCCCGCGAAGGCGAAGACATGCACGTCTGGCGCAACGAAGTCGGACCAAACTACTTCGCGACCCTCGACACTCCGCTGCTGGCCGGCCGTGAAATTCGCGACTCCGACACCGCCGGCAACCCGCTGGTGGCCGTTGTCAATGCCACCTTCGCCCGCCGCTACCTGGAGGGACGTAATCCCCTGGGCGTCCACTTCCGCCTGGGCTCCGGCGCCGACAAGCCGGAAATCCAGATTGTCGGCGTGGTCAAGGACAGCAAGCACTCTGACCCGCGTGACACCATTCATCCCTTCGTGTACGCCCCCTACGCCCAGGACCCCACTTTCGGCCGCGCCACCTTCTACGTGCGCACCTCAAGCGAGCCTGCGGCCATGGCCGCGACGCTGCGAAAAATTGTGCAAAGCTTCGACTCCAACCTTCCTGTTTACGACATGAAAACTCTCAACCAGCAGGTGGACGAGACGGTGTTCGCCGACCGCCTCCTCACCTCGTTGTCATTGTGCCTGGGCCTGCTGGCCGCGGTTCTGGCCGCCATTGGCCTCTATGGCGTGATGGCTTACGTAGTGGCGCGGCGCACCCGCGAAATTGGCATTCGCATGGCCCTGGGCGCAACCCGCGAAAGCATTGCCGGGCTCATCCTGCGCGAGGTGGCGCGCATGGCTGCCATTGGTCTGGCCATCGGCCTGGCCGCGGCTCTTGCCGCCGATCGTCTTGTGGCTTCGTTGCTTTACGGAGTACAGGCGACTGATCCGCTGGTATTTCTTGCTGCCGTGCTGCTGCTCGGCGTGGTCGCGCTCCTGGCCGGCGGCTTGCCCGCCCGCCGCGCCGCCAGCGTGGACCCCGTGGTCGCGTTGCGCTACGAGTAAAAATCTTTAACGCAGAGGTCGCAGGAAGAGAGAAATTACCCGATTACCCAATTCTCACGTCGCTTCCACTGCCGGCAGTTCCTCTTCCGCCAACTCGCCACGGCCCCGAACCTTAGCACTGGTCACCAGCACCACCGCCGCTACGATGATGATTGTCCCGCCCAGAATGTAGCGGTTCACGCTCTCGTGCAGCACCAGCCAGCCCAGAAACACGGCAATCACCGGATTCACATAGGCGTACGTGGAAACCTTGCTGGTGGGCGCATGCTTGAGCAAATAGATGTAAGCGGTGTAACCCACCCACGAGCCGAAGACCACCAGGTAGAGAATGGCTTCGATGCCGTGCGCCGTCCACACCACGCGCCGCGGCTCGCCCGTGGCCAGCGCGATCAGCAGGTTGGCAATGCCCGCCGCGGTAATCTCCCATCCTCCGGCGACGAACGGGTCGCCTCCATGATCCCACCGCCGGGAGAGCACGGAACCCACAGACCAGCTAAGCGAGCCCAGCACCAGGCTGAGCGAAGCAAGCAGAGGCATCAGCCCCATGCTGCCCCCCGCCCTGAATTCGGGCCACACCAGCACCGCCACACCCGCCACGCCCAGGCCAATTCCCGCCAGCCCCCGCGGCGGTACACGATCCCCGCGCAAGATCCAGCTATCCACCACCAGCATCCAGATGGGAATTACCGCCAC
>DATEGM010000492.1:0-8134 GCA_035280085.1 Terriglobales bacterium | reverse complement strand
CTCTACCTGACCCACATTGAAGCCAGTGTCCTGCAGACGTGGTGCCAGTATTGCGTGGGCTCGCTGATCACCATCAGCCTAATCACGCTGCTGGCGATCATCCAGTTGGTTGTGCAACGTCGTCCGCGTGCGCGAGAGAGCGAGGCCGCGACCACCGCGGCGAAGTAGCCTTCGCAGGTAGTTGGCAGCTGGTAGTTAGTAGCTGGGACCGCCGTCTGCGCTCTACATCACACTGTATGTTTAAATAATCCCGCCATGGAGCGGATCAAAAGCGGCGACGCTGAAATCGCTTATCAGGTTCTGGGCAAAGGCGCGCCGGTGGTATTGCTGCATCCTTTTCCGGCGCATCACGAATTCTGGAGCCCCATTGCTGAACGCGTGGCCACGCGCTATCGCGTGCTGCTGCCCGACCTGCGCGGCCACGGCGACTCGGAGGTGGGCGAGGGGCCCGCCAGCATGGAGAAGCACGCAGCCGACCTGGTGCGCCTGTGCGATGAGACCGGCATTGGGCGGGCAGTATTCGTGGGAGTTTCCATTGGCGGTTACATCCTGTTTGAATTCTGGCGGCGCCACCGCCAGCGCGTGCGGGCGCTGGTGCTCAGCGATACCCGGCCGCAGGCGGATACGGAAGAGGGCCGCGCCAATCGCCTGAAGGCGGCCGAAGATGTGCTGCAGCGCGGGCCCGAGCCTTTTATTGACAGCATGCTTCCCAAGTTGCTGGGCGAGAGCACGCACCAGGGGCGGCCGGACCTGGTGCAGGCCGCCAAGCGCATGATGATGAAGATGTCACCCGAAGATATCGCCCAGGTGCAGCGCGGCATGGCGGCAAGGCCAGATTCGATGGAAACCCTGAAAACCATCAACGTGCCTACGCTGCTCCTGGTGGGGAGCGAAGACACGCTCACCCCGATGGCCGACGCGGAATTGATGTGGCAGAACATTGCGGGCAGCCAGTTGCGGGTGATTCCGCGGGGCGGGCATTACGCTGCTTTGGAACAGAGCGACGCCACACTGCCGCTCCTGCGGCAATTCCTGGACGGCCTGCCGCCGAGCTAGGTGCAGTATCCCTTAAAAGCATACCTAGCAACTTACGTCGGTACCGGCGAAGTTGCTACTCGTAGCGCAGCGCGATCAAGGGATCTACACCCGTCGCGCGCCTTGCCGGTACAGCACAGGCGGCTAAGCCCACTGTAACCAGCAGGGCCACGACCGCAAAGAAGGTGAGTGGATCTTTAGTCGAAACGCCCCAGAGTTGGCTGGCCATCAGCCGGGTGACGAAAATGCTCGCTGCCTCACCCAGGAGAATCCCGGCCCCGATCAACGTCAGGCCCTGGAGCAGAACCATGCGCAAAATGGCGCCACGCTCCGCGCCCAAAGCCATGCGAATTCCTATTTCGTGGGTACGCAGCGACACGGAGTAGGACATCACGCTGAACACCCCCACCGCCACCAGTGCCAGGCCTATGGCTGCGAAGATGCCGATCAGGATCATCCCAAATTCGGGCTTGGAATACACGTTGCGCTGCAGGATGCCTTCCAGCGAGCCCGTGTCACTAGCGGCCACGTTGGGGTCCACGGACCAGATCTGGTTTTCCACGCTGGGCAGAAGGGAGAGCGGGTCAACCGCGGTACGCACCAGAATCTCTCCGCTGAGAGCGGCAATGGCGGTGTAAGGAACAAACGCCTCCGGCATGGTGGCATCCTGCAGGCCCTGATTCTTGGAGTCGCCGGCTACGCCGATAATTTCAAAGTAGGCGTTATGGGGCAGGTCTGGCTCTTCGTCCAGGGCATGAAATTTCATGCTGTGTCCGAGCGGATCCTGGTTGCCGAAATAATCCCGTGCCAGCGTCTGGTTGATAATCGCTACCCGCCGGCCGGAAGCGACATCCGCCTCCGAGAGCAGCCTGCCGCGCAGGAGGGGAATCTGCAGGGTGCGGAAATATCCTTCGCTGCACAACTGCACCATAGTTTGCCAGGGAGCGGAGTGCGGCCTTCCCGGAATGGTTACGTTGCTGATAGGCCCGCCGAATGGCGGCCGGCCAAGGGACTGGCTGGCGGAAACCACTCCCGGCAGCGCGGTCACACGGCGCAGGAGTTCCTGAAAGAAAACGGTGCGCTGCTGCGGGGTCTTGTAGCGGGCCTCGGGCAGCGGCGTTGAGACCACCAGCACGCTCTGCGGGTTCATTCCCAGGTTCACGTGCTCCAAGGCGAACAGCGTGCGCAACATCAGTCCGGCGCCCACCAGCAGCATGATGGAGAGCGCCACCTCTCCCACTACCAGGAAGGAGCGGAGCCTGCCACGGCGTAGTTCGGTTGCCGCGCCCCGGCTGCTGTCCTTCAAGCGGCTCTGCAGGTCGCCGCGGACGGCATAGAGCGCGGGAGCCAGGCCGCACAACAAAGTAGTGAGAGCAGCCACCAGCAGGGCAAATGCCAGGGCGGCGGCGCTCATGGTCACTTCCGTCTCGGCCGGGATGGTGTCCGGCGGGATGACCCGAATAACCAGCTTTAACCCGAAGTAGGCAAACACACAGCCGATAAAGCAGGCCGCCAGGGCCAGCACGAAGCTCTCCACCAGCAATTGGCGGACAATGCGGCCGCGGCTGGCGCCCACCGAGGCGCGAATAGCAATTTCCTTTTGCCGGGCAGTGGCCCGCGCCAGCAGCAGGTTGGCAACATTGCTGCACGCGATCAGCAGCAGCATGCCGACCGCCGCTGCCAGCATGTAGATCACACTGCGGAACTGGCGTATCACCTCATCCAGCAGCGTGTGCACCGACGTGGTGAATTGCTTGGGATAGTCATGCGGATACTCCTTCGCCAGCCTTCGCGCCACCACTTCCCATTGCGCGGCAACCTGCGCCACGGTTACTCCCGGCTTCATTCGCCCCAGCGTCCACCACCATTTGTGCCCGGTGCTGGTCTCGCTGCCGTAAATGTTGTAGGGCAGCCACATGTCGGCGTCGCCAAGCAGAAAACGGGGCGGCATGATGGCCACCAGCGTTCTACGCTCGCCGTTCAAGGTGAAGGTAGTGCCAAGAACTTTTGCGTCGGAATTGAATTCCTTGCGCCACATGCGGGCGCTCATGGCAAATACGGGCGGCGCTCCCGGCCGAGCGTCGGCGGCGGTGATGGGCCGCCCCAGCATAGGTTTTACGCCGAGAAATTCGAAAGTATTCGGGGTTTCAAAATGGCCATTCGCCAGCTTGGTACGGCCCCCAATGCTGTAGAAGATGTCGGCACCGCCGTCGCCCATCACATCTTCGAACAGGGACAACTGCTTACGCAGTTCCAGAAATGCAGGCGTTGGATTGGAAGTTTGGCCGTAGTCCTCGGGAGGGCGGTCCACATCGTGCACATAGAGGTTAACCAGCCGGTCAGCGCCCGTGTAGGGGAAGGGGTGCAGAAGGACCGAATCAATCACGCTATAAATTACGGTGGTCGCTCCAATGCCGAGGGCAAGGGCGAATACAGCGAGCAGCGTGAAAATCCGATCCTTGCGCAGTCCGCGCAGGGCATAGCGGAAGTCCTGAGCCAGCCAGCCCAGCTGATCCATGGCACCCTCGCAGTTCTATCTCGCCGCCCCCGGCTCTTCTCAATGGGGGAAGACGGCAAGGTTGGTATGGTGCTCGCGATGTTATACCGGTAGCAGGCCCTCTCTATTGACGTTGGCAACGCGCACTCGTCAACCGTTAGTACGTTGCGTATCTTCTCGCGGTTCCACTCTCATGCGCAAACCGTGCTTAGGACGCAGGGTGATGAGCGGCTGCGGCTCGACCTTGTGCCCTGGCGCCAGGCTCAGCTTCCATTTTTGGCCGATGGTGGCCAGCGCCAGCACGCCTTCCATCCAGGCAAAGGATTCGCCAATGCACTGGCGTGGCCCCGCGCCAAAAGGGAAGTAGGCCAGCTTCGGCCGTTTCGCTTTGGCTTCTGGCGTAAAGCGCTCCGGGTCAAAGCGCAATGGGTTGGGAAAATAGCGCGCATCGCGGTGCAGCACGTACTGGCTCATGAGCACCGTGGTGCGCGCTGGCAACCAGTACGGTCCAAGAGCGAAGTCGCGCAGCGCACGCCTGCCCATTGCCCAGGCCGGGGGATAAAGGCGCATGGACTCGGCCAGCACCATCTCGGTGTAAGGCAGCCGGGGCAGGTGATCTACAGTCGGCAGGCAGCCGGCCAACTCCGTGTCCAGTTCTGCATAAAATTTCTTTTCCGCCTGCGGATTTTGCGACAGCAGGTACCAGGCCCAGCTCAGCGCGTTGGCGATGGTTTCGTAGCCAGCCAGGAAAATGGTGATGATCTGGTCGCGCAGGTAGACCATCTCCCTCGGGTCGGGGAATGCCTCTAAAAGCATGGAGAGCAGGTCGTCGCCGGGAGCGCTGCGACGATGCTCGTCAATCATGCGGTAAACGGTGGCATCAAGACGGGCGCGGGCGCGCTTGAAAGTGCCCACCTTGGGCAAGGGCAGATGCACGAGGGTTTCCGCCGCCGGCATCACGATCATGTAGTTGTACATGCCCATGATGGTGTTGATGGCCGCGGCCAACTCTCGCGCCTCCTGGCCCAAGCTGGTGCCGAACAGGGTGCTGGCCACAATCGCCAGCCCCATCTCCATCATGGCGAGAGACACGTCCACCGTTGCTCCTGCCTGCCAACTCTCCCGGGTGCGATGGGCGTTCTCCACCATGTCCCCGGCGTAAGCGCGAATACGCTGGCGATGGAAAGCGGGCGCCGCCGCCTGGCGCTGGCGCCGGTGGGCGGCTCCTTCGGCCGTGATCATGCCTTTGCCCAGCAGCAGCTCGGAGCGGCGCACGGTGCGTTCTTTTTCGAAGTTGTCGTTCTGGTTGATCAATACTTCGCTAATAAGCGCGGGATCATTGAGGAAAAGGATGTGCTGGCGCCCGAGATGGTGGTGTACAACGTCCCCGTACTCCCGCGCCAGCTGCTGGAAGAGTGTGATGGGATCGGCGGGACGGAAGCGATGCACCGCGAACCACAGCAGGCCATGCTTCGGACCAGGCGGATAGTTATAGACGCGGGGCACGGAGACGGGTTGCTGCAGGCTGGCACTCATAGAAGTTCACGATGCAGGCAAGGGCGTCAATCCGAAGATCGCTTCGCCAACTGCCACGAACGCAGTTACATCCATGATGCCATAAGCCGAAGCGATAGGCATCGCTTCCCCGTCCGCAGGTCGGGAAGAGAGAAGCTGTAAATAGGTCGTGGCACGATATGTTGTTTTTACTCGTCTCGGCAGGCATCTGCCGGTTGTGGCGCGACATCCTCCGAGATGGAAGACGCCTTGCGTCTTCATCAGGTGCTCCCCAATTGCAAGGTGATGCTGTTTTCCGGCCAGGGACTGCGCCGGGCAATTCTGCCGCCGGAATCGGAACTGGAGCTGGTGCGCACCATCGAGCGCTTGTGCAGCGATCCCTTCAACGGGGAGGTGCTTTGGCTGGACTTGGCGCGTTTTATCAAGGCTGCACCCCGACACCGCTCGATGGCGGCCTGAGCTGCTGAAGTTCTCTTCTGCCGCAGAAGCAAAAAATCTCAGAGTGTTCAGTGCGAGAGGTTCCAGCTGCCTGCCGTCGTCGAACCGAGGGCATTGATGGCCACAACCCAGCGCTCCAGCTTGTGATGTCCGGTGCGGTGCAGCAGATAGCTGGTAAGCATTGGCCCGCCCACGCCGAAACCGTAGCTGAACACAGCCTGCCCGCCCCAGCCGTGGTTCACGAACAAGGCGCCGAAAGGATTAAGTTCGTGGATGGGCTGGCCGCCCAGGGCTCGGCGAGTGGTGAGGGCGTCATAGGTCTCGGCCACCACGTTCCAGCTGTGCAGGGCAAGACTGGTCTTGTCGAAGAAACGATGCTGCGGGCGTGGCGAGGAAACCAGCAACCCGCTGGAAAGCGGCGGACCCTGCGGCATCTCCTGCGCAGAGCACACTACTCCGGCGACGAGGCAAAGCAGGAAAAGGATTTTCGGCATGCGTTTGCGCGGAGTCTAGCAGAGTAGCTGCCGAAGCGCAGCAGCAATCTTGCCCCGTGCCGGCGTAGTTACAAACGCTTGATTCTGCTATTGATTTGGCCTGCCACCCGGCCAACCAGCAGTTCAGGGCCACTCATCTCAAAACTACTGGCCGCCTCAGGAGCAAAATGCGCAAACTGTTCTATAGCTGTTTCTTAGCTGTTCTGCTCGCCGTTCTCAGCAATTGTCAGGGGGTCAGCGGCAATAGCGGTGGCAGCAATGGCGGGACCCCGCCGCCCCCCCCGCAAACAGCCAACCTGACAGTTAACGTGTCAGGGACGGGCAATGTGACCAGCAAGCCGAAGGGGATTAATTGCCCCAAAACCTGCAAAGCCAGCTTCAACCAGGGGACCAAGGTTACGCTTACGGCCACCCCGGGCAGCGGATCGTCGCAGAGCAGTTGGAGCGGAGCCTGCAGTGGAAATGCCTCCACGTGTACCATCACCCTGAACAGCGACCAGACGGCGTCCGTGAGTTTCGGCAAAGCTGACATCAGCCTGATCAATCACGTCATTATCCTGTTGCAGGAGAATCGTTCGTTCGACCACTATTTCGGCCACCTAGGGGACTACTGGTCGGCCAATGGGTACTCAGCCGAACCGTTCGACGGGGAGCCTTCCGACGCCTCTAACCCGGGCACCGACGGCAGCACAGTCAGCGCGTATCACCTGGCCACCACCTGCGTGGAGAACCCCAGCCCCTCATGGAACGAAAGCCACGGCGATTGGAATCATGAAGACCCCACGTCCAGCACTGCCAAGCTTGATGGCTTCATCCGTACCGCGGCCACGGAGAGAAGCCCTTCCACGGGCCTGCCTTATAACGACAGCAAGGGCATTCGGGCAATGGGCTATTACACCGACCGCGAATTGCTCTACTACTACTTCATGGCTTCCAATTTCGGAACCTCTGACCGCTGGTTCTCGCCGGTGATGACGCGCACCCAGCCTAATCGCATGTACCTGTATGCGGCCACTTCCCACGGACACGTGTATCCGCTCACACCCACCAGCGGCCAACTTACGGACAAAACCATTTTGCAAGTGCTGCAGGACAGCGGGATTTCCTGGAAAATCTACGCGCATCCCGATGCCAACGGATGCTCCAAGCCGAGCTGCCTGTGGGCGCAGAGTTACATCAATCAGTTCACCTACGGCAACACGATCCTGCAGAAGTACCCGCAGAATCTGGCCCCCATTTCGCAGTACCTCAGCGATGTGAAGAATGGGACTCTGCCGCAAGTGGCATTTATCGAGCCCGCGTCGGAGTCCAGCCTCGACGAACACCCCTCCGATGATGACGTGGCGCCGCAGTTAGCCCCCAACGTGGAATCCGGCAGCGCCTACGTTGCCTCGCTGGTGAATGCTCTGATGGCTAGTCCTTCCTGGAAAGACTCGGCCTTCTTCCTCTCGTTCGATGAAGCTGGAGGCTTTTACGATCACGTCGCTCCCCAGCCGGCGGTCAGTCCCGACGGCATTCCGCCTTCGGATCTGGTCACCAGCCCTCCTCTCGATATTTGCGCTCCGGGTAACGGCGCGGGCGGCTACACCTGCGACTTTACCCTCACCGGGTTTCGAGTTCCCTTGATTGTGATTTCGCCCTACGCCAAGAAGCACTACGTTTCGCACACCGTGGCCGACTACACGGCAATGCTGAAATTCATCGAGGCGCGCTTTAATCTGCCCAGCTTAACCGCGCGGGACGCAGCGCAGATGGATATGACCGAGTTCTTTGATTTCGTCAACGAGCCGTGGGCCACGCCGCCCACCCCTCCCGCGCAGCCCACCAATGGATCATGCTACCTGGATCAGCTGCCGTAAGGATTGACGCTGCTGTTGGCATGGCACCGCGGGGGCTACTCGGCTATCGGAGACCTCCAATAGCCGGTGGCGAGGAGTGAGGCGGGGCATAGACCCGCTTCCAAGGACCACTCACTCCTACCGGGTGGCGCGTCCGGCAGGGATGGATGGGGAATTATGACGATGAGGGTTGGACAACATCCGCGGGCTGGTTTCGCGACCGCTTCAACTTCGGGCAAGGCGCGGGAAATTTCCATCCCGGCACTTCCCCAGTGCGCTCCAGGCTGTCGGCGAACTTGCGCAACTCTCGAGCCACG
>DATEGM010000491.1:0-3389 GCA_035280085.1 Terriglobales bacterium | reverse complement strand
AGGATGTGAGCGCCGCCTTCAACCAGCGCCGATAAGCCGGCGAGAGGGCGGCCGAGGCAGGTCTGGATGACAAATCTTTCCACGGTACTGATTGCGCTGGTGATTGCAGCGGTGATTGCGTTGTGGTTCATGCTACATGCTTACAACCGGCTGGTGGCTATGCGCAACAACGTTCGCAAAGCCTGGTCTGATGTTGATGTGCAGCTCACCTTCCGTCATGATCTGGTCCCCAATCTGGTGGAATCGGTGAAGGGCTACATGGGCCACGAACGGGATACGCTGGAAGCGGTGGCGAGGGCGCGCAGCGCGGCCATGAATACCGGCGTGGACATGGCCACGCGCGCGGTGGCGGAGATGGCGCTGGGCAGCGCCGTGGGCAATCTGTTCCTGACCGCTGAGCGCTATCCGGAACTGAAGGCGTCGCAGAACTTTCTGCTGTTGCAGGAGCAGCTGACCACCACCGAAAACCGCATCGCCTTTGCCCGCCAGCACTACAACGAGAGTGTGCGGCAATTCAATACGCTGATCGCGGAGTTTCCCTGGAACCTGATGGCGCAGCGGTTTGGATATTCTCCCGAGAAGATGTTCGCGGCAGAGCCGCAGGATCGCGCGACAGTGCAGATGGCGAATTAACCGCCGACCTATTCGTGCCGGATGGCGACCAAATCAGATCGAACGTAGAGCATCAATCGGATCTGCGGAAGCCGCCCGTGCCGCGGGCAGTGCTGAGGCGAGGAGCGCCATCAATATCATTATCAAGATCCCAGCTACATAGATGAATGGGTCAGTGGGGCTGACCTGGAACAGAAAGGAACTGACGAGGCGCGAAACGGCCAATGAACCTAGGACGCCCAGAACACATCCGATCACAGCCAGTTTCGCTCCCAGAGTAAGTACCAGCCGCGCAATGCCGGCGCGCTGAGCCCCCAGCGCCATGCGAATGGCAATCTCGTGCGCTCGCAGCGAAACCGAGAAGGCGACCACGGCATAGATTCCGGTAATAGCCAGCAGCAGAGCGCCCAGGGCAAACGCGGTAATGAGGTCGGTATTGAAACGGCGCGGCGCTTCCACGTTCGACAAAGCGTCAGTTAAAGGCTGCACTTGCTGCAACGCCAGCAGCGGATCAATTTCCGCTATGGTCGAGCGCAGGGTCTGAACCATTTGTTCGGGAGGGAGGGTGGAACGCAGGGCAATGTAGGCGGCCATGGGGTCGGTCAGCTTTCCGGCGGGTTCAGATCCGAAGAGGGTGGCAGGCTGTTGTGCCGGAATATACCACTCGTTCATAGTGGGCTCGTCGCGGGAGCCGCCCTTTATGTCGGCGACCACGCCAACCACTGTGGCCCACGGCAGCCCCTTCTTTGGGTTGCCGACGTGCATGC
Source organism: Terriglobales bacterium (assembly GCA_035280085.1). Taxonomy (GTDB): domain Bacteria; phylum Acidobacteriota; class Terriglobia; order Terriglobales; family Acidobacteriaceae; genus JAICWP01. The sequence goes on along the minus strand of DATEGM010000491.1, from coordinate 2,010 downwards.
GCTTGCCAATAGCGCGCTGCCCGGGCCAGCAGTGTTTGGCCATGCTCTGATTCACGATGACGACCGGGAGCGAGTTTGAGCGGTCCCCATCAGTGAAGTTCCGTCCCTCCAGCAGCGGAATGCGCATGGCCCGGAAATAGTCGCCATAGATGATGGCAAAAGGAGCGAATTTCAGCTTCCAGCTATCCACGGGCTCACCCTCGATGGTGTAGGTGGTTTGGGCGAAATTATCCATGGCCGGAAGAAAGGTGGTAATACCGGCAGCGACCACTCCCGGCTTTCCGGAGAGCCTGTCTACCACTTCGCGGTTGAACTCCTCCACGGATGAGCGGGTCGAATATTGCCTGAGGGGTAGTTCATACCCGGCCACGAGGACATGGTCGGGACGGAAGCCGCGATCCACGGCGCGCATCTTCTGAAAGCTGCGCAGGAAGGCGCCGGAAACGGTGAGCAGCACCAAGGCGATGGCGATTTCCGCAACCACCAAAGCTGAGCGTAACCAGGCGTGGCTGGAAGCGCCCGTGGCGGTGCGCACGCCTTCTTTCAGGTTTTCCATGGGGTCGGTCCGCAAGGCGGCGAAGGCTGGCGCCAGGCTGCACAGGACACCGGTCAGCAGGGCCAGAAAAAGGGCGAAGGAGGTAACGTTAGCGTCCAAGGTGATGGAATCCACGCGGGGCATGGAGTCGGGCAGGAGGAGCAAGGAGGCGCGGATAGCGGCTGCGGCAAGCCCCAGGCCCAGCAGACCTCCGGCAAAGCTGAGCACCAGGCCTTCCAGAACCGCTTGGCGGATAATCACGCCCGAACGAGCGCCCAGCGCCACGCGGACCGCGTATTCGCGGCGCCGCCGGATAGCCCGCACCAGCAGCAGGCCGGCCACGTTTGCGCAGGCAAGAAGCAGAACCACAGCTACGGCCAAAAAGAGTGTGCGCAGCAGGGGGCGGACTTCAGACACCGCATATTCACGCAGGGGCGTTACATCGCCCTTGATGTGAATGGCCGTCATGTTGGGCGGGAAGCTGCGCATGATCTGTTTGGCGACGCGATCGGCATCGCTCGCCGCCTGCGTGAGCGTGACTCCATCCTTCAGGCGCGCAACCATCTGGTAGCCCCAAAACCCGGCATGTCCGTCAGAAAGTTCCTCGGGCGTAAAGCTCATTGGTATCCACAACTGCGCCTGATCAAGATGCCCGGCTGTGAGGGGAAATTCAAAACTCCGTGGCATAACACCGATGATTGTGTAGGCCCTGCGGTCGAGAACAATGGCAGTTCCGAGAACCTGCGGGTCGCGGTGGAAGCGATTCAGCCACAGGGCATAACTGATGACCGCGAGAGGCTGATGGGCATCCTCTTCCTGCGGCGTGAAAACGCGCCCAAGCAGCGGTTGGACACCGAGAGTGGGGAATACCCCTGCCGTAAAGCGAGCAGCAGGGATCTCCTCCGGAGTCGAGTCGCCGGAAAGCTCAAAACTTGCACCGATGTGGCCGCCCATCGAAGCGAAGGCGCTGGTGGCTTCTGCATATGTGCGGATTTCCCGGGCGGTTACGGGCGTGTTGGGGCCGTTTTGCAAATTATCCCCCAGCACAACCAGGCGTGCAGGATCGCGGAAGGGAAGCGGGCGCAGGAGAATGCCTTCGACCAGCGAGAAGATGGCAGTTGTGGCGCCGATGCCTAAAGCAAGAATAACGACCACCGTCAGGGTGAAGCCGGGTGCTTTCCGCAGTTGAAGGAAGGCAGAGCGGAGATCGTGTGCGAGTGTGTACATTCGTCCTCCCGGCCGGCGTTCTGGGCGAAGGTTGGCCCTCGGAAATGACTCCCGCGACGCTAAGGTAACAGACGCGCGACCGTGAATTTCGCTGGCAGTACGGGGCGGAGGTTTGATTTTTTCCGCCGAGCACAAACTTGTTGACGGTAAAAGGCGTATGGTGGTACAGCTGTCGAACCGCATAGAAGGCCAGATACATTTCTGCTCATAATGGCCAATGACTCAACCCGGCGGGAGTTCTTTCGCAG
>DATEGM010000490.1:0-6926 GCA_035280085.1 Terriglobales bacterium | reverse complement strand
CGCCGCAGGAATGCAAACGAACGGCGGGCAGACGGCAATTTCGTCGCGCGTGTGGCCGGCGACCAGGGGAAGAAAAGCGCGGAAGAAGTCACGCGCCTGGTCAGGCGTTTTATACATCTTCCAGTTGGCGGCAATGAGTTTTTTGCGTGGCATATGGTTCTGGCACCGGCGGTGACTGGGTAGTGCAGGCCTTCAGGCCTGCATCAAAGCGGCAACTATAGCGGGCTTTAGCTCCTCCAAGATGCGCAGTGAGTACCTCGGCGGCTAAAGCCGTTTATTGTGAGCCCTGTTTCTGCAGGCCTAAAGGCCTGCTCCACCCAAAAGTATCTCAAAGCACCTACGGCGCGTCTGTCAGGGCTTCCACACCCGGGAGTTTCTTGCCCTCCATGAACTCGAGCGAAGCCCCGCCGCCGGTGGAGATGTGAGTAATGCGGTCAGCAACACCGGCATCGTGTACAGCGGAGACAGTATCGCCGCCGCCGACAATCGAGGTAACCCCCGCATTGTCAGCCACAGCCCGCGCCAGCCGCTTGGTTCCGTGCGAGAAGGGCTCAACCTCGAACACGCCCATAGGCCCGTTCCAGACGATGGTGCGGGCCCCGGCGGCTTCGGCGCTGAAAAGCTCCACTGTCTTGGGGCCGATATCGAGCGCCATCTGGTCGGCGGGAATTTCAGTGACGGTGCGGGTGAGCGCCGTGGGTTCAATTTTCTGCGCTACCACGTGGTCCACGGGTAGCAGGAATTTCATGCCTTTGGCTTTGGCGTCCTGCAGAATCTGGCGCGCCAGGTCGAGCTTGTCTTCCTCCACCAGCGATTTTCCTACCGGCTGGCCCTGCGCCTTCAGGAAAGTGTAAGCCATGCCGCCGCCGATGAGCAGGGCATCCACCTTGGTCATGAGATTGCGGATTACCCCAATTTTGTCGCTCACCTTGGCTCCGCCCAGGATGGCCACAAAGGGGTGCTCAGGATGCTGCATGGCGCGGCCCAGGTATTCCAGCTCTTTCTCCATGAGCAGGCCGGCAGCGGACTTCTGCAGAAACCTGGTGATGCCCACCGTGGAGGCGTGAGCACGGTGCGCCGTGCCGAACGCGTCGTTTACGTAGAAGTCGGCGAGATGGGCCAACTGGCGGGAAAACTTTTCGTCGTTGGCTTCCTCTTCCGCGTGGAAGCGCAGGTTCTCCAGCAGCAGAGTCTGGCCTTTTTCCAGCTTGCCCGCCATCTCCTCGGCCTGTACTCCGACGCAATCGGTGGCAAAGCCGACATTCTCGCCGCGGCCCAATTGGGTGTCGAGCAGCATGCGCAGGCGCTCGGCCACCGGCCGCAGGCTCATGCGCGGGTTCACCTTCCCTTTAGGACGCCCGAGATGCGACGCCAGGATCAGGCGCGCCCCATGGCGCAGCGCGTACTCGATGGTGGGCAGGGTCTCGCGGATGCGGGTGTCGTCGAGCACGCCGCCATCCTCGGAGAGCGGCACATTGAAGTCCACACGCATGAAGATGCGGTGGTCGTTCAAGGGCAGGTCGCGAATAGAAAGTTTGCCGATGCCTTCACGATGCAGAACAGCTTGACGATGAGTGCTCACAGCAGACTCCTTTGCGATGGTGGAGAGCCACCCGTGATGGAAAGCCGGCGAGACGCCGGCCCCAAGTTGTCTCTACAGGCCCTTGCTGCCGATGAAGTTGATGAGGTCGCGAACCCGGCACGAATAGCCCCATTCGTTGTCGTACCAGGCGATGACCTTCACCAGGTTGCCGTTGATCACGCGCGTCATAGGGGCGTCCACGATGGAAGAACGCGAGTCGCCACGATAATCCATGGAGACGAGCTCCGCATCCTCGTAACCAAGGTAGCCCTTGAGCGGGCCGGAGCCGGAGGCCTGCTTCATGGCCGCGTTGACCTCCTCCGCCGTGGTCTTCTTCTCCACGTAAGCAACCAGGTCCACCACGGAAACGTTGGGCGTGGGCACGCGCATGGCAAAGCCATCCAGCTTGCCCTTCAACTCCGGAATAACCAGGTGCAGCGCCTTGGCCGCGCCGGTGGAGGTGGGAATCATGCTTAAGGCGGCGGCACGCGCGCGGCGCAGGTCCTTGTGGGGGAAATCCAGGATGACCTGGTCGTTGGTGTAGGAGTGAATAGTAGTCATACTGCCCGTGACGATCTTGAAACTATCATTCACCACCTTCGCTACAGGAGCCAGGCAGTTGGTGGTGCAGGAGGCGTTGGAAATCACATTGTGCTTGGCGGGATCGTAAACCTGCTGATTGACACCGAGCACGAGGGTGACATCTTCGTTCTTGGCGGGAGCCGAGATGATGACCTTCTTTACCGGGCCGCGCAGGTGCTTTTTCGCGTCTTCGGCATTGGTGAAGCGGCCGGTGGACTCCAGAACCACCTGTGCTCCTACCGACTCCCAGGGCAGCTTGGCCGGGTCCTTTTCGGCAAAAACACGGATGGTGCGGCCGTCAATGCGGATGCAATCGCCGCCGGCGCTGATGTCGTTGCTCAGATTGCCGAGAATAGAGTCGTACTTGAGCAGGTGGGCCAGGGTCTTCGGGTCGGTGAGGTCATTCACCGCCACAAATTCGAGATTGCGGTCGGTGAGAGCGGCGCGCAGGACGTTGCGCCCAATGCGGCCGAAGCCATTGATGCCGACTTTGATTGCCATGAAACCTCCGCTGATTGCGAAATGAAGGGTAAGTTGAGGGCCGGTTGCGTAACCAAAAATCGTAACATCGGCCTTGCCGGAGGGGCAAATTGGAGCGACACAGCTCCTTGTGATGGATGGCACAGTGGCATTGTGCGTTCTGGCAAGCACCGAAGCTTACATTGCTCGGTAAGCTAGGGATGTGTTACAAGGCGGGAGATGAGCAAGTGGATTCGGGAGCGCATGCGTCGCCGCCGAAAAAAAACTGGCAGCAGCCCGGGCCAGGGGGAAACTCTGCCGCCGCTGCAGCCAAACTTTCTTACCGGCGAGATGCCCCCTCGGTCGACGGAACCGGCGAGGGAAGAAAAGCAGGCCCAAGAATCGGCGCCGCCAGTCCCAACTGCGCCGGAGCCCCCGGCCGTAGGTGAGCCCGGGCCCGGCAAGGTGGAGGAAAAGGGCGCGCCAGGGAAAAGGCGCCGCCGCCGCGGTCGGCGCGGGCGGGGCGGCCGCGGGCCGGTGGCCAGCCATGAGGCGCCGCTTCGGCCAGCGTATCCGGAGGCTGTTGAAGCATCCAGCCTGCCCCAAACAACACCCGCGCCCGAACCCGAAAAGCATGTTGCTCCGCGTTCGCAACGTGGGGCCGCTGCTGCTCCGCCGCGCCGGCCGAAGGGAGTCGTCATTTTGGCTATCGGCTTGCCCGGCTCCGGCAAGAGCACCTGGTTCAAGCGCCGGGACGCGGTGCCGCTTTCCAGCGATGTGATTCGCTCCATGCTGTTCGATGATGTCACCGAGCAGCGTTTCCAGGATCTGGTGTTCTCCACACTGCGTTCCCTGTTGCGGGCGCGGCTGGTGGCACGCATGCCCCTGAATTATGTGGACGCCACCAATCTTTCGCCCCATGACCGGCGGGGCTGGATCAAGATGGCGCACGACTTCGGCTACGAGGTACAAGCGGTTTACTTCGACGTGCCCACCGAGGTATGCATGCAGCGCAATGCGCGCCGTAACCGGGTGGTGCCCGAAGAAGTGATGCAGCGGATGGCAGGCAAGCTGCGCGCCCCCAAGTTCGAAGAGGGCTTCTCCAAGATCACGGTGGTGCGAGTGAAGCGGGCCGATGGGGAAGGCGCCGCGGACAACCCTGCAGACCCCGAGGGACAGGAAATCTAGTTCCTAAGATGGAACAAGGTTTGGGGAGCCACGGCCAGCCGGCGTGCCCTTTACTAATTCTCAGCCGCCGTAGAAAATGATTGTTTGCCCGGTCAGCGGGCAGAGAGCAGGGAGACTTCATGGCCGCAACCGGCGAACTCATACGTCTGATGAACTACGTTGACGACATCTCCACCACTTTGCGGCGCATTGTCGCCACTATTCCCATGATGGATGATGACGAGCGCAAGCGTCTTTCCGAATACATGCGCAAGGTTGAGCCCAACTACGATTCGGTGCTGGAGCGACTGGAGAAGGGCGGAAAGTAGTGCAAGTTCGCACCGTGGCCGTGATCGGCGCGGGCGCCATGGGCCAGAACATAGCGTACGCGGCTGCGCTGGGCGGCTACAGGACCATTTTGGAAGACATACTTCCTGCCGCCTTGCGGCGCGCCGAACGCGAAATCCGTAGCCATCTTGCGGAAGCGGTCGAACTGGGCGCCATGCCCGCTCCCGCAGCGCAAGCTGCCCTGGGGCGACTGGAGTTCGCGCGCTCGGTAGAAGAGGCCGCCCGCCAGGCTGACGTGGTCATCGAGTCTGTGCCCGACGAATTGGAATCAAAGCTCGAGATTTTCACCCTGCTCGACAAGATCTGCCGCCCGGCCACTATCCTGGCCACTAACACCTCCGCCCTGAGCGTCAGCGAAATCGCGTCTGTCACTTACCGCGCCCCACGATGTGTCGGCATGCGTTTCATCAATCCACCAGAGAGCAAGCGGTTAGAGATTGTGCGCGGATCGCAAACCGATGAGAGCACTTTGACCGCCGCCCTCGAGATGGGGCGCCGCATGGGCAAGGAAACCGTTGTAATCCGGGAAAGCCCGGAACCCAGCAGAAAAACAATTTCAAGCTGAAAGCGACTGATGGATTCAGATCGCCAGTAGCGGGCGTGGGGTGATTCGTAAGAATTGATGTCCTCTGTATCTCTGTGCCTCTGTGGTAAGGTTTTTGGTTTTCACGCGAACGTTTCCGGAATTGAGAATGGCGGAGGGTCGCGAGCTACCTTCGTAATCCTCTCTTTCTTCTCCCACCTCCTACAATCGCCCTAGCCACACTCAGCTTCTCAGCATGCCCAAGGACCCAGTGCGCACTGGTACCCTCACCCCAGCCACCCCACTGCCCGGAGAAATGCGCCGCATTGAGGGCCGGGAGTGGTGGCTCTGGCTTTTTGCCGTCGGCGTCACGCTGCTGCTCACCGCCACCATCATCTCCTTCACTTTTCCCTGGTTCCCCTTTCAGCCCTATACCACCTACTGGGCTGACTTGCGCGACTGGGTGCGCGCACTGGCAGCGCTGGTACTGATGTTTGACCTGTATACGATTTATCAGCACCTGCAATTGCAGCGCATGCGGCGACAACTCGCCGAACGCGAACAGCTTTTCCGCCTGATCAGCGAGAACGCCGCCGACATGATCGCGCTGGTGGATAAGGCCGGCCACCGCCTATATAACAGCCCCGCCTACACCAAGGTACTGGGATATTCCATGGAAGAACTGCAGACCACCTCTTCGCTGGAGCAGGTTCACCCGGAGGACCGGCAGCGTGTGCTGGAGGCGGCGGAAAAAGCGCGTAGCACGGGCCGCGGGCAGCAACTGGAGTACCGCATGCGCCACAAGGATGGAAGCTGGCGCATCCTGGAGTCCACCGCCAGCGCTATTCGCAATCCGCAAGGAGACATAGAGCAACTGGTTGTTGTCAATCGCGATATCACCGAACGTAAACGCGCGGAAGAGATGCTGGCTCACAATGCCTTCCACGATGGCCTTACCAATCTGCCCAACCGGGCGCTATTCCTAAGCCGCCTGCAACACGCCCTCGACATGGCCAAACGCCACGCAACCTATAAATTCGCCGTGCTGTTCATTGATTTGGACGAATTCAAGGTGGTGAACGACAGCTTGGGCCACATCGCCGGGGACGAGTTGCTCATCCAGATTGGCCAGCGCCTGAGCACGTCGCTGCGACGCGAAGACACCATAGCGCGTAACCAGGGCGGCAAAGCCCCGGAAGCCGCCGCCGAAAGTCTGGCGCGCATCGGCGGTGACGAGTTCACGATTGTGCTCGACGACATTGCCGATCCCAGCGACGCGGTGCGCGTGGCGGAAAGAATTCAGAGCCGGTTGGCAGTCCCGTTTTCGATTAACCACCAGGAAGTGGTGATTTCCGCCAGCATCGGCATCGCACTCAGTACCACTCTGCGCACTGCCGCCGAAGAGGTCCTGCGCGACGCCGAGATTGCCATGTACCGCGCGAAAAGGGCGGGCAAAGCGCGCTGTGAAGTGTTTGATAGCGCCATGTACGCCACCGCGGTACAGCGCTTACGACTGGAAACCGACCTGCGCAAGGCGCTGGAGCGGGGCGAATTGATCAATCACTACCAGCCCATCGTATGGCTCCAGACTGGCGCCATCTGCGGCTTTGAAGCCCTGGTGCGCTGGCGTCGTCCCCAGGGCCTCACGTCGCCCGGCGAATTCCTTCCCGTCGCTTGTGAAACCGGCCTCATCAATTCCATCAACAAGGTACTGCTGCGCCAGGCCTGCGAGCAGCTGCGCTCCTGGCAAGCGCAGTTCCCGGCACAACCTCCGCTGGTCATGAGCGTGAATATCTCGCCGCCGGAGTTTGCCCGTCCGGAACTGCCGGCTGCCATCCGCTCCACCCTGCAGCAGAGCGGCGTGCCACCTTTCAGCCTGCAATTGGAGGTAATGGAGACCATCGCCATGGGAGACGCGGAAGCTGCCGATGTGCTCGCCAAGTTCAAAGCCCTGGGCGTGCGTCTCAGTATTGACGATTTCGGAACCGGCTACTCCTCCCTCAGCCGGCTGCAGCGCCTGCCCGTGGACTCCCTGAAAATTGACCGCAGTTTCATCTCCGGCATGCATCACGACAAGGAGGCCCGCGAGATTGTGCACATCATCATCATGCTGGCCCACAACCTGGGGTTGAAGGTGGTGGCCGAAGGGGTGGAGACAGAAGAGCAGGCCAAAGAACTTACGGCACTCGGGTGCGAGCTGGCGCAGGGGTATTTTTTCGCCCGCCCGGCCGACCCCGAGGCCATCACAGAACTGCTGCGGCGGAG
>DATEGM010000489.1:0-3567 GCA_035280085.1 Terriglobales bacterium | reverse complement strand
TCTCGTCTGTTTACACGATACAAAACCAGATCAGCCCAAGCTACAGGACGATACGGGAGCAGCCGAAGTGGGAAGATTTATGCGCGCAATGCGCTCGCCATAGAAATTCTCGGGGACCAGCCGAACCTCGGCTGCCGCCGTCGTTCCGGCTTAAGCAGTTGCTTCTGGCAAGGAGGAGCCATGATAAACAGGTCCGCAAGAAGTCCTTTCGCGCCGCCGAAGCTGGCGGCGTTTGTCGTTACGTTAATTGGGTTGGCGGTACTGGGGAGTTGCCTGGCTCTCGCCCAGGGCTTTACGGCGACCGTCACCGGCACAGCAACAGACACTTCAGGCGCTGTGTTGCCCGGGACCATGGTTACCCTCAGGCACCTCGAGACCGGCCTGACTCGCGCCGTAGAGACTGACGCCAGCGGTAATTACGCTATTCCATCGCTGCCTGTTGGAGAGTACGAGCTGACTGCTGAAAAGATGGGATTCCAGCGGGAGGTCCGCCGCGGAATTAACCTCGTGGTGGCACAGGAAGCGGTTGTCAATTTGACGTTGCAAGTGGGAAGCGTCGTGCAACAGGTCACGGTCACCGAGGCCGCGCCTCTCGTGAGCACCACGACAACCCCGACCTCCGGAGTCATCAGCGAGCAACAGATCAAGGAATTGCCCCTGAATGGGCGCAGTTTTGACCAACTCCTGACGCTGAACGTCGGCACGGTCGATAACCGTTCCAATATCAACAACGCCGCATGGACGTCCTTTTCGGTCGCGGGTAAACGGCCGGAAACCAACCGATTCATATTGAACGGGGTCGACTACATTGGCGCAAACTCCACCGGCCAGTTCATCACGCCGTCGGGCTCCAGCGGTCAATTGCTCGGCGTGGATGCCGTGCGGGAATACAACGTGATCCAGCACACTTATGGCGCCGAGTATGGAAAAAGGGCCGGCGCGCAGGTCGTGGTGGTCTCCTCTTCGGGCACGAACCAGCTACACGGAGCTGTTTTCGAATATCTGCGCAACGGTGCCTTGGACGCGCGGAACTACTTCGAGAATGCCAAGGGACCATTCAAGCGGAATCAATTCGGGGGAGAACTCGGAGGTCCCCTGAAAAAGGACACGGTGTTCCTCTTCGGAAACTATGAGGGATTTCGCGAGCGCTGGAACGTGCCTAACGATGCGATCGTGCCGGACGCGCAGGCTCGCCTGGGCTTGCTGCCTTGTTACATCGCCAATGGCACCACTGGCGGTGTCTGCAGCTCAAATCCTGGCGCTTATGTGAAGGTTCCCAATTTGGCGACCGGCATACTTCCCTACGCCAACGACTTCTGGCCGGCACCCAACGGGGCGGAGTTGCCGGGCACAACCGGTTTGCCAACCGGAACCGCCCACGCCATCGGCGATCCCTTGCGAAGCGTCCGCGAAGATTTCGGCTTGGTGCGTTTTGACGCCACTCTCTCTGGCAAGGATTCCTTCTCGGCCAATTTCAATGGGGACGATGGGCGCAGAGCCGCTCCTCCTACTGACCCCGTCTTCACCTCGCTCACTACCCAGCGGGCTTATTTGGCGAGCTTGCAAGAAACGCACATCTTTTCCCCCAACGTCGTCAATGTCGCCACCGCCGGGTTTTCGCGCGCTTGGGGAACTTTGGTAACCGTTCCTGCTCCCGGATACACGATCCCCGCGAACTTGGTATTTCTTCCCGGAGCCAATCCCGGCTCCATTGTGATCGGAGGCGGTTCGGTAACGGTTTCTGCGGCAGCTTTGGCCCAGCCCGGTGGCACTAGCCTCAGTCGCGACACCAGAAATCACACCACCGTCGCCGATGACCTGCACCTCATCCGGGGCAATCACTCTTGGAGTGCAGGCGTGTGGGTTCAGCGAATCCAGCAAAACCAGTTCGGAAACGCTCAGTTTACGGCGGGAACTGCCAACTACAGTACGTTGCTGACCTTTCTCCAGGATAAGCCGACCCAGTTTCTGGCGGCCTCAAACCCACAGCCGCTTTACTTCCGCTCCACGGAAGTGGCTTGGTATGTCCAGGACGAAATCAAGCTCAAGCGGAACCTTACCCTGCGTCTGGGATTAAGGGACGAGATCACCAACGGCTGGAATGAGGCATTCGGACACTCTGCCAATTACATCTACGATGCGAACGGAGTCATCCAAACTGACCCGTTAATCGCTTCTTCGCCGTTCCTTCAGAATAATGCGAAATCGCTCTGGCAGCCCCGCATTGGTTTGGCCTGGGATCCGACTGGCGCGGGAAAGTGGTCGGTGCGGTCCGGCTTTGGGATTTACAATGACCTCCAGGATAACCTCGCTCACCGCCTCAACGGCGACCCGCCTTTCAACGGGCGGCTAACGATAACGGGCCCATCACTGCTTTCTATTGTGGGTACCATTCCTTATGGAACGCAGCCTCCGCCCAGTTGCCATTCGTTCGCCGATGCCGGTACGAACTGCTCGATCTTTTCCCCCGGAGGTCTCGATCCGATCATGCACACGCCCACGCTCGAGCAGTGGTCGCTTACGGTACAGCGGGCAATCACCCAAAACTTAATGGTGGAATTGAGCTATGTGGGCAGCCACGCCTTTCACGTCGTGGCCGCCGAAGACCTGAATATGGCCGTGCCTCAGGTTTGTTCCAACTCGGCGGGCTGCCTCAGCGGGGGAGTTGGGACGGCGACAGCTACTGTCCCGCAGGGCACGACCTACTTGCCCTCCACGCCCCCACGACCATTCAAGACCACTGGCACCACAACGGTCACCATGCGCCCAAATCCCTTTGTAGGACCTACACTGAGCTGGATCTACGATGCCACGAGCAGCTACCATTCGGGGTCTGTCTCGCTCACCAAGCGCGCCACCCACGGACTCGCTTTTAAGGCCAACTACACCTTTTCCAAGCTTCTGGATATAAACTCCGCCTTCCTGGCCACTTCCGGCGCGAATGAACCGTCCACCGTCCTCGATCCTTTTGACTTGAATTTAAACAGAGGACTGGCCGCGTTTAATCTCCGGCATCAGTTCAATGCCAACTTTACTTATCAGTTGCCCTTTGGAAGCGGGCAGCGCTTTGCGAGCGGCTCTCGTGGGCTGGCGAACCAGCTGATAGGCGGCTGGCAATGGAACGGCACCATCACCGTCCAGAGCGGATTTCCCTTCACGCCCACGATTGGCTCCAATGTATCCGGAACTGGGGACACCATGAACCCCGACGTGCCGAACCTGAATCCGGCCTTTAGCGGGCCGGTAGTTTTGGGCACCAACGGATTCCGCGCGACAGGCCACTATTTCGATCCCACTGCTTTCTCGCGGCCGCTTGCCGGAACCTTTGGAAACGCGGGGCGCGGAGTCCTCATCGGGCCGCCGTTCAGCGATTTTGATACCTCGCTGTTCAAGAACTTCACGATCACGGAGCGGTACAGGCTGCAGTTTCGGGCAGAGGCCTTCAACTTGCTCAATCACACAAACTTTGGGGAGCCCAACCCCGTGACGTTTTCGGGTTCTAATTTTAGCTCCGCGGCGGGCGTGATCACTCAAACGGCCAACCCCTCGCGGCAAATCCAGTTCGCG
>DATEGM010000488.1:0-6530 GCA_035280085.1 Terriglobales bacterium | reverse complement strand
TTCAGGCGTGCCGTTGTGCTTCACAGAGGCGCTGGGCTTTAGCCCCTGAGGTCGGTTTTGAACGGAGTCTGCTTCGTCGGCGGCATCACTCACTCTGTTTCTGCTCTCAAAGGGCGCGGCGTCGCGCGTCTTCTTACTCGCCGTGTGTCTGTTTTGAAAGGGCGCGGCTTCAGCCGCGCCGACTGCTGCGACGAAAGAAAGCGGCTTTAGCCGCTGAGGAACCGGGTCCAGATCAAACCCGGAATGCGCGGAAGAATAATCGTATTTGGCCGCTTCAACGCACAATACCTTCTTTATGGGATTCTCATAAATGTAATCGATATGGTTGGTGTAATCCTCGGAATCTCGAATCCGATGATCGCTGAAACCCTTCTGCCAAATTTCCATATTCGACTTTAGTTCCACTTTTGCGCGATGGGAGAATCCGCCCTTGATGAATTGCACCGCCTTTTCCAAGCTGGTGGTCGGGGTAATCAGAACATGAAAATGGTCCGGCATCACAACAAATTCATGCAGGAGATATGCTTTCCCCCGATAGGAGTACAGCGTGTCCACGAACAGCTTGGCCCAGCGCTCGTTGCGAAAGAGCGGCCGTCGCGCCCACGTATCGGAAGTGACGAAATACGTTTGCTCATTCCGGGTCGCATGTTCCCGAGTGGGTCGCATAACTTCCCTCAGGGGCTAAAGCCCAATTCTTTCTTGCCTCATACGGCGCGGCTGAAAGCCGCGCCCTTTCAAAACTAAACCCGCTCCGTGCGGGCGCGGCTGAAGCCCGCGCCCTTTCAAACTAACCCCGCTCCGTGCGGGCGCGGGCTGAAAGCCGCGCCCTTTCAAACTAAACCCGCTCCGTGCGGCGCGGCTAGAAGCCGCCCCTTTCAAGCCGCCCTCAGCGGCTAAAGCCGACTATCTTTCGTCCTATGACGGCACGCCTGAAGGCATGCCTTTTCAAAGCAAAAGCCTCAGGAGCTAAAGCCCCGATCCTTTATTGCCCCTACGACGTGCTGGAAGCCGCACCCTCTTAAACTTCCTATTCCTGGCTCCGGTAACTCATGCGAACCCTCAGCCTTCAGGCTCAATTCGCTGCCTCCCGACTACCGACTCCCGACTACTGGTTCTCCCCTCTCCACTCCTCCATCATCCTCACAAAATCCTTGAACAGATAATGGCTATCGTGCGGACCGGGCGACGCTTCCGGGTGATACTGCACGCTGAATAGCGGCAGATTGCGGTGCCGTAAGCCCTCCAGCGTGTTGTCGTTCAAATCCATGTGGGTGAGTTCGACTTCGCTCTGCGGCAGCGAATCCGGATCCACCGCGAAGTTGTGGTTGTGCGCCGTAATCTCCACCTTGCCGCTCTTGAGCTGCTTCACGGGATGGTTGCCGCCGTGATGCCCGAACTTGAGCTTGTAGGTCTTGCCCCCCAGCGCCAGCCCGATCAACTGATGCCCCAGGCAGATGCCGAAGATGGGCACGCGCCCCATCAGCCGTTGGATATTCTGCTGTGCGTAACGGCAGGGTTCCGGGTCCCCCGGCCCGTTGGAGAGGAATATCCCATCCGGCTTCAGTGCCAGCACTTCTTCTGAACTGGTCTCCGCCGGCACCACCGTCACCCGGCAGCCTTCAGCGCGCAACTTGCGCAAAATGTTGTGCTTGATGCCGTAATCGTAAGCCACCACTTCAAAGCGCGGCGGTGCGTCCTTCACCCCGACGACCTCCGTAGGCTCATGCGAACGCTCACCCACGTCCCAGATGTAGCGCTGCTTGGTGGTGACCACCTTGGCTAGGTCTGTGCCGTCCATCTTGGGAATGGCGCGCGCCTTGGCGACCAGTTTTTCGGTGTCGGTCTCCAGCGACGAAATCACCCCGCGCATGACGCCATGGTCGCGCAGGTGCCGTACCAGCGCACGGCTGTCGATGTCGGAAATTACTGGAATCTTGAAGCGCTCCAGGTACTCCTCGGCCACTTCCTGCGAGCGCCAGTTGGAGGCCACGCGCGAGAACTCGCGCACCACCAGGCCCTCGATATAGGGCCGGTTCGCCTCAATATCCTCGGGGTTGGTTCCGTAATTGCCGATTTCGGGATTGGTAAGAACTACTATCTGCCCGGCGTAGGAAGGGTCGGTGAAAATCTCCTGGTAGCCGGTTATGGAGGTATTGAAAACGACTTCGCCGTAACATTCGGCTTTCGCACCGTAACCTTTGCCCCGGAAGATGCGCCCATCTTCCAGCGCCAGGATGGTTTGCATTCTGACTCCGGTGGGTGGATTTTATCTATTTTAGCAGCCGCTGGTGCGGCAAGAAAGAGCTCTGGCTGTGGATTTCCGCGATTTTTCTGCCTAACGCACGCTGCCCATCTTGTCGATGGGCCAGTAGCCGAACACCGCCTTGCCATAAATGTAGCGTTCATCCACGGGACCGAAGTCGCGGCTGTCATCGGACATGGTGCGATGGTCCCCCAGCAGGAAGAAATGGTGTGGCGGAACCACGATCTCCGGGTAGGAGCGCTGGTCGGCATACATGCTGGGAACATAAGCTTCGTACAGACGCCGGCCGTTCACGTAAACCCGCCCATCATCTATACGCACGTGATCACCAGCCAGCCCTATGACTCGTTTGATATAGCTCTTGGAAGGGTCCCGCGGATACCGGAATACCACAATATCGTCGCGCTCGATCGGCTCCAGGTGATAGACGAATTTATTGATGAAAATGCGCTCCTGGTCATCCAGGCCGGGCATCATGCTGGTGCCTTCCACCTTCACCGGCTGATAGAGAAAAATGATGATAAACGCGGAAATGGCCAGGGAAATAACCAGGTCGCGCACCCAGGCAGAAAACAGCGGCATGCCGCGCAGCCGCTCCAGACCCGGCGCAAGTTCGGGGGTGCTGGCGCGCGCGCTGTGCAGGTTCTGGGGCTCAGCTGACATGAACTGGATTCCTATTCTATTACGGATTGTCGGCCGCAATTGCATGCAAGCTCTTTCTCTTCTGCCGCAACCGGGTGTGTACCCAGGTGTGTTTTCCTCAACTGCAAAACAAGATAAAATGTGCCCCTTAAGGCGGTTGGCATGCGCAAACAGGTTTTGCTGTCGCTGTTCCTGGTGCTGGTGGCTCTAACCCTTTCCGCGCAGTGGAATTTTCAGGAATCGGAGGACCAGCCCGGCCGCATTCCCGCGTATCACGCGGTTGCCCCCAAAAAAGGTGAAAAATTGCCCCCTTTGCTGCCTAAAGAGGCCCTTTTGGGACCGGAATATCAGTACCCGTTCCAGGCTCATGCCTACGAATTAGCCGCCAAGATTGAGAGCGTGATCTATCAGCAGCCTTGTTACTGCTATTGCGACCGCATGGGACATAAGAGCCTGCATAGCTGTTACGAGGGCACTCATGCCGCCGAGTGCGGCGCATGCCTTAAGGAGCTTTATTACAGCTACGTTATGCACAAGCAGGGCAAGACAGCGAAACAGATCCGTAAAGGCATCGTGGCAGGAGAATGGAAGCAAATTAATCTACAGACTGCCGCCTCGATCAACTGAGATGGCCCGGGGAATGGTCTTTGGGGGAGCAAGTTGACGAGTCTTTGGCTTGTGGTTAACCTGCTGCCATTGCAGGTATTTTCCACGCCGGGAGGCGCCCCCCAGCACACCCATGGCGCGCGATGGTGGCCCGATGAAGAAAAAAGTCGAGGAAGGACTCAAGGGTGGCAACTCTAACTCACAGAAAACAAAAGGCGTTTCTGGAGCCTCTGGACGCGTTTTGCATATGAACCACACAGCTCAGCCCAAGCGGCAACTCAGCGACGATCCGCATTTCGCGCAGTCGGTGCAGAGTTATGAAGCGGGTCTGCGCGCATTGCAGGAGCGTAAGTTCGAGAAAGCAAAGGCCTTATTTCAGAAAGTAGTGTCCAGCGGCAGCCGCGAGCTGGCGGATCGCGCGGGCGTGCACCTGAGCACCTGCACTCAACACCTGGAGCGGGGCGCGAGCACCAGTTTCAAAACAGTGGAAGAGCACTTCGATTACTCTATCTCGCTGATGAACTTGGGCGATTACATCGCCGCCCGCGAGCATCTGGAAAAGTTGATCAAGCAGGCGCCGCAGGCCGATTACGTCCACTACGGCCTGGCGGCTCTGGCGTGCCTCACTGCGCGCTACGAAGACTCCCTGCGCCATTTGGATGACGCCATAAGGCTCAACCCCAGCCTGCGCTACCAGGCTCGGAACGATTCGGATTTCCAGAATCTCACCGAGGATCCACGCTTCACAGAGTTGCTTTACCCTGAAGCCGGCACAGAACCCTCCCCCTCCCCCACTGCGTCAGAAACGGACTGAGGAGCCGCATGAAGTCACAAGCATCAGGATCTGCAGGCAATCACCCCCCTGCGCCGGGCGGGGTACGCCCGCTGCAGGTGGTAGCCATGGGGGGAGGGACCGGCCTTTCGACGTTGCTCAAGGGCTTAAAGCGCTATGTGACGTCGGGAGAGCCCGCGACTGCCGGCGGGCGTCCAGTGGGCCAGCTTTGCGCCGTGGTGACGGTCACCGACGATGGCGGCTCCAGCGGCCGCCTGCGCAAAGAGTTTAATGTTCTGCCGCCAGGCGATATTCGCAACTGCATCGCCGCCCTTTCGGAAGACGAAGCGCTGCTCTCGCGGCTGTTTCAGCACCGCTTCCATGCCGGAGCCGGCCTGAACGGCCACAGTTTCGGCAACCTGTTCCTGACCGCGCTGACCGCCATTACCGGCGACTTTGCGGAAGCGGTGAAGCAGTCTTCGGAAATTCTGGCCACCCGCGGCCACATTTATCCCTCCACCACTTCCGACGTGCAGCTGGAAGCGACCATGGCGGATGGCACGCTCGTCTCCGGCGAAACCAACATCACTGCCAGCACGCAGCGCATTGTGGAGATTCACCTTCGTCCCGCGGATGTGCAGCCACTGCCGCAAACTCTGGAGGCGATTGCCCAGGCGGATCTGATCACCATCGGTCCCGGTTCCCTGTTCACCAGCCTGGTGCCCAACCTGCTGGTGCGCGGCATTTCGGAAGCCGTAGCTGGGTCGCGAGCAGTAAAGGTATTTGTGTGCAATCTGATGACGGAAGCTAACGAAAGCCTGGGCCTAAGCGCGGCTGAGCACATTCGCGTGCTGCATGAGCATGCCCGCACACGAATTGTGGATTACGCCATGGTGAATCGCACCCCGGTGCCGGGAGAGCTCAAGGCCAAGTATGCCGCCGAGGGCGGCACCCAGATTGAAGTTGACGTTGCCGCCATCGAAAAGATGGGAGTCAAAGTCATTCTGGGCGACTACCTGGAAACCGCACAGGGTGTGGCGCGCCACGCTACCGACCGTGTGACGCGTGACCTGCTGGCCCTGGCCGCGCAAGCTGCCGCTGCCAGCCGTTAATTTCACCGTCGAGACGCCGAGGGCGCGGAGAACGAACTTAGTGGGCGTATTGCTAAAGGCCCGTTTATGCCTGCTCGTCCTTCCATTCTTACTTCATCAATCTTCATTCATCACTTGGGTAAAACAGGTATATTGAGGCCTAAATGGCGAAATCCCACAATTCCAAAGCTGAGGTGCGTTCTAAACCCACTCCGGGGAATAATGGCAGGTTCGCGGTCGCCATTCTGGCGGCAGGCAAAGGCACGCGGCTGAAATCGCGCTACCCCAAAGTGCTGCATCATGTTGGGGGCAAATCGCTGCTGGCGCACGTGGTGGCGGCTGCCACTCGCCTCTGCCCTGCCCAGGATGTCTATGCCATCATCGGCCACGACGCAGAGCGGGTGAAGGAAGCGATGGCGGGCAGCGGCATCGGCTTCATTTTGCAAGAAGAACAGCGCGGCACGGGGCACGCCCTAATGGTGGGGGAGAGCGTGCTTTCACAATACGATCATGTACTCGTGCTTTACGGCGATGTTCCTCTGATCTCACCCGCTACCCTCGAGCGGCTGCGCGACTATCACCTGCAGCAAGGTTCGGTCATGACTGTGCTGACTGCGGTCATGGAAAAGCCATATGGCTATGGGCGGATCATATTTCGCAACGTTGGCCGCGAAGTGAAAGCTATTGTGGAGGAGAAATCCCTCAGCCCAAGCCAGCGCGAACTGAAGGAAATCAATGCTGGTTTCTACGCCTTCGCTACCAAACCTCTGTTCCGGGACATCCGCGAACTGGGTACTGACAATAAGCACCACGAGTACTACCTCACGGACATGGCCGACATTCTCGCCAAGGCGGGAGAAAAAGTAGTGGCCTTACAGGCACCCGACGCGCACGAAGTCCAGGGCTGCAACACGCGCCAGGAACTGGCCGAAGTGGATGCGGAACTGCGGATGAAGAAATGTCAGCAATTGATGGACAGCGGGGTAACCATCTACCAGCCACAAAGCTGCGTGATTGACTCTGACGTCACGGTCGGCGCGGACACGGTTATCGAGCCTTTTGTTCACCTGCTGGGCGCCACCCGCATTGGCGCCGAATGCCGCATTCGCTCCTATAGCGTGATCATCAATTGTGAACTAGGAGATGGTGTGCTCAT
>DATEGM010000487.1:0-2387 GCA_035280085.1 Terriglobales bacterium | reverse complement strand
GCCAGCGGCGCCGCGTGCCGCGGCCACCCGCTCCCCGGTACCGGCATTGCGGAGGTGAGTCATGGTTCGCGTTCGCTGGTCGGCCCTTCTCATTCCCGTTCTGTTCGTGGCATTCGCGCAAGCCCAGCTGGAAAAAATCATCATTCCCGCGGGCACCCCGGAAGACCAGGCGCTGCAGGCCATCAGCAATGAAACCGATGCGCAGAAGCGCGTTACCATGCTGCAGGATTTTGTGCAGAAGTTTTCTTCCAACCCGCAGGCTTTGGCCTACGGCAACTGGCAGCTGGCGCAGGCCTATTCCAATACCGGCGACAATGCCAAGGCGCTTGAGGCAGGCGACAAGGCGCTGGCCGCCGCGCCTCACAATCTGGATATCCTGGTCTCGCAGGCGGGCATTGCCCAGCAACTGAAGGAATGGGGCAAGGTGCTGGACTATTCCGTGAAGGGCGGCGAACTCTATAACGCCACCTTCGGCAAGGCCAAGCTGACTACCGCCGCCGCCACCACCAGCGACCAGCCCGGCGATACGGACAAGCAGTCTTACGAGTTCCTGGAAGCAGCAGGCTACAACGCCATTGCCGCCGAGCAGAATCCGAAAACGCGCATGGCGTACATCGAGCGCTACACGCCCGCTTTCCCCGGATCCAAGTTTGAGGAGCCAGTTTCGCAGTATGCCATCTACAGCCTGCAGCAACTGAATGAGCCGGACCGGCTGGTCGCCTATGGGGAAAAGTCACTCGCCTCCGATCCCAACAGCCTGCCCACGCTCATCCTGCTGGCCAACGCATATTCCGAGCAGCCCAAAGAGACGAACCTGGGAAAGGCGATCACCTATTCGCATAAGGCCATCGAACTCGCCAAGGCGGATTCCCCCGACGCCACCCGCCAGCAGAAACTCTCAGCCGGCGTAGCTCATTCCGCTCTGGGTTATGCGCTGATGCGCCAGGACAAAACGCCCGCTGCGATCACCGAATTTAAGGCGGCAACCTCGCTGCTGAAAGAGGACCCCGCTTCCTACCAGATGGCGCTTTATCGGCTGGGCTACGGCTACGCCAAGCTGGGTAAACTGGCCGATGCGCGGACCGCACTCACAGAAGCCGCTGGCATCGAGGGCGCTTACCAGCAGCCGGCCAAAGACCTGTTAGTCAAAGTGAACAGCGCAAAACCTGCAAGGAGAAAGTAGATGCCGCTGGAACTGCAAGCTCGCCAGTTGGGCAGGGTAGTGGTGGTAAAGGCTGCGGGACGGATCGTGGCGGGACCGGAAGCGCAGAAGGTTGAGTCGCACCTGAGCAAGCTTCACAGCGATTGCCGTGACCTGGTGCTGGACGTGGCCGAAGTCAGCTTCATTGACAGTAGCGGCCTGGGCACGCTGGTACGGCTGGTGGCCAGGATTCGCCGTTCCGGTGGCGACCTGAAATTGTGCGCCGCTCCGCCTCCTGTGCACCGACTTCTGAAGCTCACCAATCTGACCCAGGTGTTCGACGTGCACGAGTCGGAGGTGGGCGCGCTTTCCGCTTTTTACGGACGTTCCCGTCCGACGGAGGCCAAGGCTGAGGCGCCGTCGTGCCGGGTGCTGTGCATTCACCCCAGCGTGGATACCTTGGTTTACCTGCGCGAGGTGCTGCGCCGCTCTGGATACGACGCAGTTACCACCAGCAATCTGCCGGACGCGATTGTGCTTTTGAAAGCCACGGCTCCCGCCCTGGTAATCCTCGCGGACCACATGCAATCCGCGCGCGGCCGGGCCACCGCCGCCATGCTGCACGAGGTGCGACCGGGCCTGCCGGTAATTCTGCTGCAGCAGGATTTCTCGCATCAGGAGGCGGGAGAGGCGGGCGACTGGCTGCTGCAGTCGGTGCGCTCGCATTTAGGGGCGGCCGCACAGTAGGACTGCGCTATTGGCGGGCTAGCGCATCGCACAGCATGCGTGCCTTGTCCGCCAGGTTGCGTGCTCGCCCCAAATCTCCCTCTTTGTTCGCTGCGTGCGATTGCTCCATATAGAAGTTAATCTGGCGCACCATGTCCTGCTGGTCGGGAGTCAGCTTGCGCTGGGTGATGTTCTTCAGGCTGGCGTCCGTTGATTGCAGAATCCGCTCCGTGGCCTGCCGTTGATGGTCGGCCTCGGTTTGAGGCACGCCGGGCTCAAGCTGCCCGCCGGTTTCGCTCGTGCCGCCCCGGCGCACCACAATGCGCCGCGGGCCGGCGTCGGCGGTGGTCTCGGGCGTCTTTTTGACCTTCGCCTTCTTGTGTTTCTTCGTGGTCCTCTTCGCGGTTTTTTTCTTCGACAATTTCTTCTCTGGAGCCTGAACGGATGATGGCGGCGCTTCCGTAGCCGGCGCTTGCTGACCCCCGGCAGGGGTGGAAGTTTGAGCCGGAGCTTGGGACGA
>DATEGM010000486.1:0-3369 GCA_035280085.1 Terriglobales bacterium | reverse complement strand
CACGCAGGGACTCGGCGCCCACTTCCTGCTTCATGCCGCCGATGTTGCGCTCTACCTTTCCCGGCGCAGCGGCCGCAATTGCGTGCGCGTTTGCGGCTCCGAGGACCGCGTACTGGTGTCGTCGTAGGCAAGGTTTAAAGTTTTCAAGGTTTCACAGGTTTCAGTTTTTGTTTGCGTCGTTTTGAACCAGGTTATGGCACGCTGCGGCTGGGAAGTGCCAAGTTGCCGGAGGGCATTTCTGGCACGAACTTCTCCCAGAAACTCACTGGAAGTGGCGTTTAGCGCATGCAAACGCGGGGTCTTCGACTCCGCAGGCCAGTTCGCAAGCGAACCGGCCTGCTCCGCTCAAGATGACAGGAAAATGAGGCGATGCTGATCCTGACGCCCAAGGCCTTCCAGGCTGATATACGTATGCCTCGACCGCTACCATGCCACTCGAAACTTTGAAACCTGCGAAACCTTGAAACTTTTAAACCTTCCTCCGCGTAGACTATTCGGGAGGCAGCCTATGTACTGCAACCATTGTGGATCGGCTTTAGGCCAGGACCAGCTGACGTGCCCAAGCTGTGGCCGTAGCGTAGCCGATGTCAAAAGTTCTATCGCGATTCGCACCCGGGTCGCTCCTCATCTCCATTTGCTGGCCGTTTTCTGGTTCGTGATGGCGGCGTTTTGGGTGATACCCACCGCGGTTATGTTTGCCCTGGGAGCGGCCGCTGGAGCCGCTCCGGGGAACATGTCGCCTCAGGCCCGCGTCTTCGCCCCCATCCTCTTCTTTGGCTTAGGCATTCTGTTCCTTGCGATCGCCGCCGCTCGCGCCGTCACCGGGTATGGCTTGCTCAAAGTCCGCTCCTGGGGACGCGTGATGGCGCTGGTTATGGGCTTTCTGATGCTGCTCGACTTCCCCTTCGGCACAGCTCTGGCCGTCTACACTCTTTGGGTGCTGCTGCCGTCGGAAGCCGGTGAGGAATACCAGCGCATCTCCGCCACCCGCGAAGGGGGATTGCAGCAGCCGGCGCAGGCGCATGCGTAGGGGCAGGGCGCGGAGGCTCCGCCGTTTCACGATTTTCTTTTCCTACGTCTGTCATGTTGAGCGAGGGCGTATGCCCGAGTCGAAACACCCCTGCACCTGGTGAAGCGCCGAGTTGCCGGAAGGCCTTTCTCGCACGAATTTCTCCAGTGAACTCCCTGGAACTGACGTTTAGCGCATGCGGACGCGAGGTCTTTCGACTCCGCAGGCCAGTTCGCAAGCGAGCCGGCCTGCTCCGCTCAAGATGACAGAGGGAAAAAAGTGACTCTAAGTCGCACCGTTGAGCCGCCGCTGGCATGCATTTCCGGTGCAGCACTACGCGAAGCCTGAAACCTGTGAAACCTGTGAAACCTGTGAAACCTTACCCCGCTTCTCCTGCACCCGCCGCCGCCTCGGAAACGTAGTTCTTGAGTGTTTTTCCCGTCGCCTCCCGATAGCCCTGGGAGACCGCCTTGCGAAAAGCTGCGACTTGCCCCGCCTCCACCAGGTTGATGGTGCAGCCGCCAAAGCCGCCGCCCGTCATGCGCGCGCCATAGACACCCTTCTGCTTGCCGGCCAACTCCACCAGGAGATCCAGTTCGGCGCAGCTGATTTCAAAATCGTCGCGCATGCTGCGGTGCGACTCTCCCATCAGACGCCCGAACTCCCGCAAGTCATGCTGCTCCAGCGCCTCAGCCGCCTTGAGTACGCGGGCGTTTTCCGTCACCACATGGCGGCAGCGGCGGTACACAACGTCGCCGAGTTCTGAGCGATTCCGTTTCAGATCATCGAGGGTGGCGTCGCGCAGGGCGCGCACTGCGGGCTGATGGCGTGCCAGCACCCGCACTCCAGCTTCGCACTGGGCACGACGCGTGTTGTACTCTCCCGCTGCTACTTCGTGGCGCACGCCACTGTCGCAGATCACCAGTTCCACTCCCGCGGGCAATGGCAGGGCACGGTACTCCAGCGACCGGCAGTCCAGCAGGAGCGCGTGTTTCGCCTGCCCAAAGCAGGCAGTGAACTGGTCCATGACGCCGCAGCGCGCGCCCACAAATTCATTTTCCGCGCGCTGGCAGAGGCGGGCGAGTTCCAGTCGGTCCAGTTCCGCGCCGGAGTTCGCCAGAAACGCCAGCGCGCTGGCCACCTCCATCGCGGCCGAGGAACTGAGCCCGGAGCCGATCGGCACTTCGCTGTGAATCAGCAGGTTGGCGCCGCGTAGCCGCCGTCCGCTCCGCTCCAATTCCACCGCCACACCCTGCACATAATCGCTCCAGCGTTTCCGGCGCTGCGGTTGGCTCTGGTCGAGGTCAACTTCCGCCGTCTCCTGCAGATTTTGCGAGCGGATGGCCAGGCGCCGATCCTCGCGTCCGGCAATGGCCACCCAGCAGGAGAGCTCAATGGCTGCCGGCATTACAAAGCCGTCGTTGTAGTCGGTGTGTTCGCCAATCAGGTTAATCCGCCCGGGCGCGCGAAAAAGGCGGGGCGACTGCCCGAAAAGCTGACGGAAGGAGTCGGCGAGAGACACGGGGGAATTTGTAATTGAGTAATTTGTAATTTGCAATTTTCCCGGCCTGCAGCTGCCGATCCGCCGCGCTGGTTTGAAATTTACAAATTACAAATTGCTAAATTACAAATTACTCAATCTTCTTCATTCCCCGCCGTCCCAGCAGCGCCATGATTATTCCAAAGGCCAGCAGCACCAGGCCCCAATAAAGATTGACATTGATTCCCAACGAACGCTGATAAATCGCGCTACTGCTGACGGCGCCGAACGCTATCATCAGAATCCCCATCACCGCGAAGACAAGTCCAATTGGCAAGCGGATGTCAATTCCCATGCCGGCCTCCCCTCAGCCAAAGAATATGTTCAGCAGCAGCAGCACCACCACAATCACCACTGCCAGCGCCGCCGGCCGCTCGTACCAGGGCAGGTGCTTCTCGCTGGGCTTCTCGGTAAGCGAATACACCAATCCGACCAGCTTGCTGTCCTCCCTTGGCCGGGTTATCAGACTGATGACAATTGTGATCACAAAGCAGGTGGTCCAGGCCCAGATAGCGGTCCAGAAGTTCTGCGCCATGTCGCTGGGGTAGAAGCGCACGATGTGCCCCAGCCACCCGCCCTTGATGCCTACGGGCTCGCCCACGGGCAGAGTCAGTCCGTGGTGAAAGGCAGCCGCCACCGTCCCCGTCAGCAGCCCAAAGAATGCCCCATGACCGGTGGCCCGCTTCCAGAACATGCCCAGCAAAAAGGTGGCAAACAGCGGCGCGTTCACGAAGGCAAACACCAGCTGCAGCATGTCCATGATGTTGTTGAAGCGCGTGGTGGCGTAGGCGGCCAGCACCGACAAAGCTATGCCAAAGAC
>DATEGM010000485.1:0-6050 GCA_035280085.1 Terriglobales bacterium | reverse complement strand
AAGCTGTTGGTATAAGCCTTCTGATAGTTGCCGCCCAACTTTATGGTGTGGTTGCCCTTCACCCATGTGAAATGCTCGGACCAATCCCAGGTCTGGTCGGGGCGGGTGGTAATGGGATAACCCTGTACGCCGCCGATGTAGCCGCCGTACCCCAAGGGCTGCATGTAAACGTAGGGCACGCCAAAATCCGCCGGTGAAAGCGGGCCAGTGTCAACGCCCAAGCTCTTGGGATCAATTTTGTTGTTTACGTCAATGATCTGGGCAAAGCGGGTAAAACCGAGCCGGCTCTCCAGAATCTTGTTGTCGCTCATGTTCCACGTCCAGCTGACGCCGGCCATCTGAGCCCGGCTGGGAGCAATGGAATTGAACAGGCTCGATGGGTGATTGCCGCCCGCCGGCAAACCAGCGAAAGGCGGCGCGCTCTGCAGGCTATCGCCAAAGATGTAGCGGACGGACACGGAATGCCGCTGGTTAAACCTGTAGTCGAACTTGGTGCCAAACCCATTGGCATTCGCAATAGTGGGCGTGCTGGCGATGAATGTGCCGGTCGTCGAAGTTGGGAAATAACTCAGCAGCGTCTGCCCCACCGGATTCACGGTGAGCCCGCTGGAAGCGATATTGGCGATGGCTCCCTGAATTTCCGCCGGCGTGGGGACGGTCCTGCTGCTTACCGCCAACGAGTTGTAGCGCTGGCCTTCGTAATAGAGGAAGAGGAAGGCCTTATCCCTGATGATGGGTCCGCCGATTGTGCCGTTGAACTGGTTGTTATGTAAGGGTGTGCTGGCGCACTCCCCGATTGAGCCGCAATTATCTGAGTTATGGTTGGAGAAGTAGTTGTCGGCGTCGGCAAAGTTGGTATGGCGCACCCAGGTTGCCGATCCATGCCAGTGGTTGGTGCCGCTCTTCATGCCCAGAAGAATGGGCGCGCCGCCCTTGACGCCAAATTCCGAGGAAGGCGTCTCCTGCACAGTCAATTCCGCGATTGCCTCTGGCGGGAACAGCGTTGCCGGAATACCCACGACGCCGGTCTGGTTGATGGCTGAATCGCCATAATAACGGTCGTTGTTATACAAACCATCAATGAAGTAGTTGTTGGAAGTAGTGCGTGCTCCGTTGATGCTGATGGCCAGGAAGCCGCCGCCTGGCGCGCGCTGCACACCCGGCGTAATGGCCAGCAGGGAGTTGAAATCGCGGCCATTTAGCGGGACAGACTCAATCTTCTGCTGGTCCACGTAATTGTTGTTATTGGGGGATAGGTCCACCAGCGGCGCCTCGGCTTGCACCGTTACCGTTTCCTCGCGAGAGCCCACCTCCATCTTGAAGCTGGCGCGCACCACCGCGTTCGACACCACCTGAACCCGCTGGTTCATGTTCTTGAATCCCTGGGCAGAAACACCGACCGTATAGGCCCCGATAGGCAGATCGGTCACGCGATACGACCCGGAGCTGGTGGTCGTGGCGCTACGAGTTAGTCCGGTCGCCGCGCTCTTGACGGTTACGGTGGCGTTGGGCAGTACCGCCCCTGACGAATCGGTGACGTCGCCGGATATATCGCCCGTTATCTTCTGAGCTACGAGAGGAACAGATGCCAGTATCAGGGCTAGCAGGAGTGACAGGTATAACCACCGGAAACACCGCATCGCGATTCCTCCTGAGGAGAAAAAAAGAAATGCACGCAGACAGCACAGCAGCTAACTGATAGGGGCCAAGTGTATCGCCAAGTTGTTCCTTGTCAATAGCATTTGACGAAAACTGAAGGTTCCCGGCGACATAACAGAAGTGGTGAGATATGTGTGGAATGAAGAGATAAACTTCGCCGGATACAGCGCTCTGAGAATAGTTCCGGCCTAAATTGGGCCTAGAATACTATGCGCGGTTCGCTGGGAGGTCAGCCGATGCGATCAGTTTGGTTGGTCCTGTGCACACTGTTTGTATCTTCGCTGCTCTGCGCGGCTCAAGGTGTCCCCAAGGGCTACGATGGCCCGTTACCGATGCCCGGCCGCCGGCCCGAGGTTTGGAAAGTCGACCCGCAACCGGCGCCGGCCCGGAAGATTGACGTCGTCAAGCTCCAGACCCAAGCAGACGAAATGGCGAAGCTGGCGGCGGGAGTTCCTCCGGATATCGAGCAACTCAAAAAGGGGCTGCTCTCGAAGGATCTGGAACGCAATTTGAAACGGATTGAAAAGTTGTCGAAGCAGCTCCGGCAGGAATTGAATGAATAGGGGAGGCTTCCGCTGAGAGAGAATCGCAGCTAGTATTAAGGCTCTGCTCTATGCGGTTCTTGTGTGCTGGGTTATCCTTCATCCTGCTGGCGGCCGGCATCAGCTTCGGCGCTCCTTCCGCGCCTCCAAACATCATCCTTATCACGTTGGACACAACCCGCGCCGACCGCATTGGATTTCTGGGGTCCCGTCGCGGCCTCACCCCACATCTCGATGTCGTGGCCAAACAAGGCGTGGTTTTTACCCGCGCCTACGCTCACGTTCCGTTAACTACAGCCTCGCACGCCACCATCCTGACCGGGACCTATCCCCAGTTCAACCATGTAAACGATTTCGGCAAGCCGCTGGCGGAGAACTTGCCCTATCTGCCGGACATCCTGCATCACCACGGGTATCACACTGCGGCATTTGTTGGTTCCCTTATCCTCGATCCTCTCGATGGGCTGGCGCCCGGTTTTGACCGCGGCTTCGATGTTTATGACGCCGGCTTTCGCCTGCGGCGGGCTCAGGAAGATCGCTACCAGACGGTAGAACGCCGCGCCGGCGACGTTATCGGCCATGCTCTGGCCTGGCTGCGAAACAACCCGAAGCGTCCCTTTTTCCTTTGGGTGCACCTTTACGACGCGCACGATCCCTACGATCCTCCGCCGCCTTATGCGCAACGCTATGCCTCATTTCCGTATGACGGCGAGATCGCCTACGTAGACGCCGCGGTGGGGCATCTGTTCACCGTCCTGCGCAGCCAGGGACTCTACGACGACGCTTTGATCGCTGTCATGGCCGACCACGGTGAGGCCTTCGGCGAACATGGCGAGCGCACGCACGGGATATTTCTCTACGACGAAACCATCCATGTGCCGTTGCTGTTCAAGTTGCCACGCGAGCGTTTTGCCGGAGAACGCATCAGCGCGCCAACCGGCCTGGTGGATGTGACGCCCACGATTCTGAAAGTTGCCGAACTGGAGCCGCCCAGAGCCGTGCAGGGCGAGTCGCTGCTGGGCATGATGCAGAGAGAAGCTCATAGCTCGGCGGGCAAGTCGTCCGCGGAAACTGGGAGTGCGGCTCAAAATGACCGGCCCGTGTACTCGGAGACCGATTACCCCCGCCGGGCCTTCGGCTGGAGCCCCTTACGCTCATTGCGCGAGGGCAAGTATCTGTTCATCGAGGCACCGCGCCAGGAACTATATGACCAGAGCGAGGATCCGAAGGAATTACACAACCTGGCCGGCAATCGGACGGCAGTGGCCGGCACTTTGGCAACAAACCTGGATAAATTCCGCGCCAGCACAAGTGCGGCGCAGCCCGGGGGCGGAAAGGTAGACGCCCAGCAGGCGCAAAAGCTGAATGCTCTGGGCTACGTCGCCTCCGATACCTCCGCAGGCGACACAGCCGGCAAATCGGGGAAAACCAGTGCTCCCGATCCCAAGGACAAAATTGAGATCGCCAACCAGATGCATGCCGCCATCATGGAAATGGAAGACGGCCGCTACCAGGAGGCAATTCCGCGCCTCGAGGAAGTACTGGCCGGCGATGCCAGTATGCCCATTGCGCAGATGCAACTCGGTACCGCCTTCACTCGTATTCACGATTATCAGAAGGCAGTGCCGGCGCTGAACAAGGCGCTGGTTCTGCAGCCGGACTCGGGCATGGGGCACTACGAGCTGGGCCTGGCCCTTTTTGAAACCGGAGACTGGCAGGGGGCCGCGCCGCAATTCGAGTTTGCGGTAAAGCAGGCTCCCCGCTGGGCAGACGCGCATTTCTCCCTGGGCTCGGTGTACGCGCGCATTGACCGCGTTCCGGAGGCGGTAACGGAACTGCAGACTGCCCTGCAGCTCAATCCTCAACACTATCGCGCCAACCTGTTGTTGGGCCGCATTCTTTTTCTCCAGGGCCACGCCCAAGAAGCGTTGCCTAACCTGCGGGAAGCCGCCGATGTCGAGCCGAAATCGCGGGAAGCGCACCTGTTCCTGGCAGACGCATACGCGCAGCTGGGCATGAGCGCGGCGGCGCAGCGGGAGCGGGCGGAGGCGCAGCGCCTACCTCCTCCCGTGCAGCAATGATCTCCGCAAAAAACTATTGCGGCGGCGAACACGGCGTCTATAATCCGGCTCTCCCGTAAATCGGTATTTGCAGCTTCGGGAGCGAACCCGGATGACACCTTTGCGCCTTGTTGCCGCCCTGCTGTTGTTCACATTCGGCGCCGCGCCTCAAGCTCTTAAATCCGCCTCTGACGGCGCCCCGGCAATGCTGGGATTCAGCGCCAGCGAGGTCGCGAAAGAGAGCGGCGTCGAGCAGAAATTCCGAGCCATTCCATCACCTGAGGAAGAGCGCAGGCAGCATCGCATTTTTACGGCAGAGCCGCACATCGCCGGCTCACCGCGCAATAACGAGCTGGCGCGTTATATCGCCGCGGAATGGAAAAAGCAGGGCCTCGAAGACGTGCGCATCCGCCGCTACGACGTATACAGCACGGAACCGCGCAGCACTTTTCTGGAAATGGTGAGCCCGGTGCTGTACGTGGCCGGTTTGCGCGAGCAGGCGTATCCCGAAGACCCGGACACCAGCAACAAAGCCGTGTCGCCGGCCTGGACAGGCATGTCCCTCTCGGGCGAGATCACGGCTCCCCTGGTTTACGCGCACAGCGGCAATCCTGAAGATTACGACTACCTGCGCAAACAGGGCATCAGCCTGCGCGGCAAGATTGTCCTGGTGCGTTATTCCAATCCCTACAGCTATCGGGGTTTCAAAGCGTTGACGGCGGAGCGCGAGGGCGCGGCTGCCATCCTCATCTATAGCGACCCGGCCGAGGACGGCTACAAAAAAGGAAAAGTTTTCCCGGACGGGCCATGGGGACCGGAAAGCCACATCCAGCGCGGGGCCATCACTTACGACTTCATCGTGCCCGGCGACCCGCTGACGCCGGGTTGGGCGTCGGTGCCGGGGGCCAAACACATCGCGGTGAAAGATGCGCGCTCGCTGCCCAAGATCATGGCCCTGCCGCTCTCCTGGCACGACGCCAAGCCGCTGCTCGAGCACATCGGCGGTCCGGCGGCTCCGCAGGACTGGCAAGGAGGCCTGCCGCTTGTCTACCGCCTTGGCGGCAAGGATGCGCAGGTCCATCTCAAGATTGATATGGACAATTCCATCAAGCCCTATTACGTCGTGGAAGCGCGCATCCGCGGCTCGCAATATCCGGACGAATGGGTGGTGATGGGCAACCACCGCGACGCCTGGGTGTTTGGCGGAGTGGATCCAAGCAGCGGCACCGCGTCCATGATGGAGCTGACGCGCGGCCTAGGCGAGCTATTGCGGGCGGGAATCCGGCCCAGGCGCACTCTCGTAATCTGCAGCTGGGATGGAGAAGAAGTCGGGCTGACCGGGTCCACGGAATGGGGCGAGCAATTCCAGGACGAGTTACGAAAAAAGGGGGTCGCCTACATCAATGTGGATTCGTCCACCTCGGGTCCGAATTTCCAGGGCAGCGCCGTGGGTTCGCTCGCGCCTTTGCTGCGCGAGGTGAGCCACGGTTTTCAAGACCCCGCAACAGGTCAGCCGCTCTATGACGCATGGAAAGCATCCGCGCAGCGGATCCACGGGGAGCGCAAGGAGGCCGGCCCGGTCAGCGACGCTAACCTGGTGGACACGCGCATCGGCAGCGGCTCGGACCACACTGTTTTTCTCAACCACGTGGGCATGCCGGTCATCGGCCTCGACTTTGACGGACCCTACGGCGTTTACCACTCCATGTACGACGATTTTTACTGGATTAATCACTTTGGCGATCCGGGGTACCGCTATCACACGCTGATGTCGCAGCTATGGGGCGTA
>DATEGM010000484.1:0-8335 GCA_035280085.1 Terriglobales bacterium | reverse complement strand
AGCACCAGCGCCCAGACAAACGTGGAGGCGCGGGAAACCGCGAGGTGACGGGCTTCCGGAGTCTCGGGATGCCGGCGCAGGTAAAAATCCACAATGGAGCTGGAGGAGAGCGAATTGAGCGCGGCGCTCAGGTTGGACATGGCGGCGGCAAGGATGGCGGCGATCAGCAGCCCGGAGATGCCCCGCGGCATGTCGCGGACGATGAAAGTGGGGAAGATGCGGTCGGAGCGGGTGAAGGGCGTGAGCGGCGGGAAATGGCGGTAGAAGACAAACAGGGCCACGCCCACGAGCAGGAAAAGCGCAAACTGCACCAGGATGAAGACGCCGCTGGCCAGCAGCGCGCCCTGCGACTGGGCTTTGTTCTTCGCCGAAAGCAGGCGCTGCACCATGAGCTGGTCAGTGCCGTGACTGGCGGTGGTGAGGAAGGTGCCCCCAATCAGGCCGGCCCAGAAAGTGTAGGTGCGCGAGAAGGTTGGCGTGAAATCGAAGATGCGCAGCTTGCCGGCGGCGGCCGCGGCCGAGTGGATCGTGTTCCAGCCGCCGGGAACCAGATGCAGCAGGGTGACAAAGCCCACCATAGTGCCGCCGATGTAGATGATCATCTGGATGACGTCGGTCCAGATGACGGCGGCCATGCCGCCTTCGAAGGTGTAGATCAGAGTCAGCAACGTGATGATGGCGATGGAGGCGATCTCGCCGGTGCCGATGGCGATGGCAACAACAATGGAGACGGCGAAGACGCGCACCCCTTCGGCGGCGGCGCGGGTGATCAAAAAAAGGCCGGCGGCCAGCGAGCGCAGGTGCGGCCCGAAGCGGCGCTCAATGAGCTGGTAGGCGGTGTACATTTCGCCGCGGAAGTACGAGGGAATGAAGATGATGCAGATGATGATGCGGGCCACCAGGTAACCGAACACCACCTGCAGGAAGCCCATGTCGGTGTCGTAAGCGAGGCCGGGAATGCTGATGATGGTGAGGGTGCTGGTCTCGGCGGCCACGATGGAGAGGGCGATGGCCCACCAGGGGATGGTGCGGTCAGCCAGGAAGTAGTCACGCAGGGAGCGCTGTTTCTTGCGGAAGCGCAGCCCGAACAGGGTAATGCCCGCCAAGTAGACAGCGATGATGACCAGGTCGAGGCGGTCGAGTTTCATTGGCGGTTAACCCCCACATTTGACCGCCTGAAATTGAGTGGTACCAGCTGCGGCAGATGCGGCCAAATGTGGGGCACCCTGTCATTAGAGGCTCGGCGAGGCGGGTGGGCAAAGTGGATAGTTGGGGTCGGGGAGACTCTTCACATATTGGGCGCCAAAGATTGACTAGCGGAATCCGGCTATTGAAGAAGCTAAGCATGAAATGCAGGAACGGTGAGGATGACAAAATAAACGAAAGAATCTTCGTGAAAAACGAAAGACAAAGAGAAATTAGAAAGGCTCGGCGTGTGACTGAGACCGGACCTCGTCGCAGCACATCGAAATATGGCCCTCGCTCCAGGCGCCGCGACTAACCGTTCTATGTGCTTAAAGAGACACCACTTAATTTCTCAGTCACAGGTGGGAGCTCTGTTATCCCTTGGCAGCAGATTCGCTATCACTTGATAACACAGCGAATTTTGTAATTGACTGCGTGCTGAATCGAAACTAGCATACTTTCAGATTCGCAGTGCGAGTAGTGCTGGCAGTTCCTCACCCACCGGAAAGCCTTCTTACCCGCATGTAGGTACCCCGCGGAACCATATTCGAGGCGCTGTATGGCCCAGTAGGCCGAAATTACCAACGGTGAAACGGGCTTCAAAGGTATGTCCGAGATCTCATGGGAGCGCTGGGTGGTTCGGGCCTCCGCTTCGGCAAGCCCGCAGCCGGGCGTTGCTGCAACAACAGCCGAGGCGCTGATTTTTGTTCTCGCACGTCAGGCGCCCAGAACCAGAGAGGAGTACCAGCCATGCCGCAGCCAACTGTGTTGTGTGTAGACGATCGCCCACTTCTGTTACAGCTACGTCAAGCCATGCTGGAAGAGCACGGGTATGCGGTGCTAACCGCCAACGATGCCTCAACGGCGCTGGCGCAGTTGCAGACCCTGGCCATTGCCGCCGTGATACTGGAATACAAATCCGAGGGGATGGACGCGGAGGCGGTGGCGTGGCTCATCAAACGTAATTTTCCTCAACAACGGGTGATTCTTCTGTCGGCCTACTCCGATGTGCCGGAGCGCGTTCTCTGGCTGGTGGATGACTACGTGATGAGGAGCGAACCAATGGACGGCTTGCTGCACGTAATTGAGAGAGTAACTGGCTCAGCGATAGCCAAGAGAGCGCGCGCCGCGGCTTGAAATCGTTAACCAGTTCCCCGCAATAGGAAACGACGATGATTACCAATACTGGTACCGCCCCACGACAAGAGCATCCAAACCCGCAACAGCCCGGCAATGGACACGCGACCGAAAGTGCAGGCGCGGATGAGCACATACGAGCCATGGTGGAGCGAATTGCTCATAGCCTGGTTGACGTGCCGGACAAGGTGAAGGTGCAGGCTGTTTGCGGCGAGCAAGTGGTCGTCCTGGAATTGAGCGTCGCCCCGGAAGATCTCGGCAAAGTGATCGGGAAGCAAGGGCGCACCG
The DNA here is from genome assembly GCA_035280085.1 of Terriglobales bacterium. Lineage (GTDB taxonomy): Bacteria > Acidobacteriota > Terriglobia > Terriglobales > Acidobacteriaceae > JAICWP01. The sequence continues at coordinate 5,725 of DATEGM010000484.1, read as the reverse complement.
CCCGATCCATACGTATTCTCCTGGGAGCCGCCGGCATGAAGCTGAAGCGGCGGTTTACGCTGGAAATTATCGAATAACGCGGGAACGGGCCGCCTCGCCCGCTCGCGCCGGCGCAAACAGCAGGTTCTTCGTTGCACTCACCGCGCAAGCGCGGCTCACGCTGCCTCAGAATGACAAAAATCGGAAGAGGGAAGATGCGGGCAGATGTGGGCCCGCCGCGCTAAAATCGCGGGCATGAAACCCGCAGACCTCGCCCGCATCTGGGAAGAGCACACCAGGCACGAATTTCAAACTCAGAACCTGGACTCCACGCTGGACACGATGGTGGAGGACGGCTACGTAAACCATATTCCGGTGATGACCGGCGCCGCAGGCAAGGCGGGGCTGCGCGAGTTTTATGGGACGAAATTCATACCCTGCATGCCCCCAGACACGACCATGACCCCGGTGTCGCGCACGGTGGGTGAAGACCAGTTGGTGGACGAGATGATTTTTTCCTTCACCCACACGCAGGAGATGCCTTGGATGCTGCCCGGCATCGCTCCCACGAACCTGCGGGTGGAGGTGCCGCTGGTGGCCATTGTGGGGTTTCGCGAGGGCAAGGTCGCTTTTGAGCGCGTTTACTGGGATCAGGCATCGGTGCTCAAGCAGATTGGCGTGCTGGGCGAGGCCACGCTGCCGGTTTACGGAGCTGAAACTGCCGGCAAAGTTCTGGCCCAAGTGGCGGGCAGCCCGGCAGCGGCGAAGAAATAAGACTCAGCCGTGCGCCGCTGCCGCCCTGGTTTCAGCCGCAATTTGCTGCCGGATGCGCGCGATCTGCTTCATGTGGTGACGGGCGTGCACCAAATGAAAAGTTCGCCACTGCCGGGCCGTGAGGGGGCCGAGGATGGGATGGTTGGCGATACTGGCCCCGGCGCCAAAGAGGGCTTCGCAGCGGCTGATGGCGTCGTCGGCCGCGATCAGATTGCGCCGCACGTCAGCCAGGACGGTTTCTGGGGACGCCCCCTTGGGCACCACCATGGCCGGCGCCTTACGGCCCGGCGGCATATAGCGCAGAGTCGTGACCACAAAGCTGGCCACACGCTGACGCGTGCTGGGCGGAGTGATGTTAGGGTGTGCTGCATCGAGGCCACGCTGCAGGCCTTTGGCGGTGCCGCTATAAGTGAGCGACAGATGCTCGAGGATGGCAGCCGCGCTCCACTTCCCCTCCCGATGCCAGGCCAACTGCTCGAGGCTTAAGCCGCGGACGGCTTCGTCGATCGCCTGCTGGACTCGCTGCAGATAACTGTGCATGGCTTGCCTTTCATTTAGAATGTGCGGTACGTTCCCGGTCGCAAAACATTTTGACAGGATGGCAGAGATGAAAAAGCTGTTGGCAGGCTTATTCTCGGTTGTGATATTGGCAGGGTGCTCTTCGCAGCCAAGCAAGCCGGTGGAGCAGGCGCCGGCCAAGCCCGCAGCCAAGCAGGCGGAACTGAGCACAGGAAGAATGGCCTTTCAGCGGCTCTACATAGCGGCGCATGGCTGGGCCGGCGACGCGCGCCCGTATCAGATTATGTCGCAGCTGAGCAAGGAATCCATCGGTCATGACGGCAAGTCGGGAATATGGCGCGCCGGCTTCGGCTCCAGCATGCGCCGCTCCATAAAACCCTACACCTGGTCGGGGCTGGACGCTGATGATGCGCCCACGCCCGGCATTTCGCCCGGCGTGGAGGACAGCTACAACCCTTCCAACAGTTCCACCCAGGTGTTCGACATCGGTTTCCTCAAAATTGATACGGACAAAGCATTCGAGGTGGCGCAGAAGCACGGCGGGGACAAACTGCTGAAAAAAGATGCCAAGCAACCGGTGGTGTACATCTGCAACTGGGATCCGCGGGAGAATATGCTCATCTGGCACGTGATTTACGGCACCGGCCCCGATGATGCGCGGCTGCGGGTAGCGGTGAATGCGAGCAGCGGAGAGTTTCTGAGGGTGGAGAAGTAGTTGGTAGTTGGTAGTTGGTAGTTGGTAGTTGGCTTTCAGGCTGCAGCTTTTGGCTCTATTTTTGGCATCTCGAAATCTGCTTCATTTTCCCCCACCTTGCGTTTTCATTCTTTTGCAAAAGGGATCTTTGTATCGCCCCTACGGGGCTCTGCCAGTTTTCGGTACGGTTTCCCAGGGCTTCCGCCCTGGGCTTTAGCTATGACGCGCCTACGGCGCTGGGGATGTATCCCCAGGAATATTGGATGTGCTCAGAGAACTGAGAACCGGGAACTGAAACTACTTGGGCTGCGCCGCAGTGGCAGTCTTGGCTGGCTTGGGCTTTGCCGCAGCCGGGCCCTTCGCCTGCAGGCGCTGCAGCGCCTTATGCGCATCCGTGGCTTTGGGGCCGTTAGGCAGGATTTTCAGGTAAGCGCGGTAATTCTGGGCAGCTTCCTGCAGGTTGCCGGATTTCTCCAGCGCATCCGCCAGACTGAAAGTGGCAATGGCGTCATTGGGCTTGTAGAGCAGAGCCTCGCGATAGCGGGAGATAGCGGCCCGGTAGTTGCGCTGCTTGAAGTAGAAATCGCCCACTTCCACGTCCTTGGCAGCGCGGTGCGGGTCGAAGGGATGAAACTCGCCGATATCCGGATTGTCCATGCCGGCGTTGGGATGGGCTTTGGCGTCGTTGGCGGGAGGGCTGATGTCCACCTTGTCGTCCTTGCTGGTGCTGGTGCCCGGTGTGTCGGGAGGAGTTTCGGGGGGCGCGGCCCGGGGCGGCTCTGAAGCGGACGAAGGCCCAGTGGGCCCATACGGGCCAGGTTCGGAAGGCGGAGGTGGTTGCGGCGGCGGCGGCGAAGTGGGAAGTTTCTCCGGCTTTTTCTGGCCGGCGGTGGGCTGCGGCAAGGGGGCGGAGGGCAGATCCTGGGTGGAAGGCTTGTTCTGATCGGATGACTGCGCTTGCTGGCTGGATTGCGATGCCTGCTGCGGCCAGACGGGGAATGCCATTCCCAAGGCAAACACGATCACCGAGGCCCAACGGCGTGCGGCCATGGAGATATTTTACTGCAGGAGGGGAGTCAGGTGTCAGGAGTCAGGTGTCAGGTGTCAGGAGTCAGGTGTCAGGTGTCAGGGAAAGCTAGACCCTCAAGCACCGCTTGTGCAACTAGAAGCTATCTAGCTATGTCATAAATGGGATCGCTTCTAGAAAATGCACAGGTCCTTCGTTGCGCTCACCGTGCGAGCACGGCTCGCGCTGCCTCAGGATGACAGGGTATTTTTAAAGAGTGGAGTGTTGCATTGTTCAGGCCGCAACTTCCAGCGCCCCTGGCAAGACATCCAGCTTTTCGCAATGCAGGTGCAAAACTTCGCCGTCCACCATCACGTCCACCGGCGCGTCCAATTCAAATTCAATGTGGGTGGCTGGGTGCCGTTCCGCCAGAGGGTGGTTGATATGCGTTCCGTCATACAGGCCGGGCAAGTTTCGCAGCAGCCCCAGGCGGCCAATCGGTCCCCAGCGGACGTATTCGATCAGGCCGTCAGCAATTTCCGCTTTAGGCGCAATCATCATTTTCCCGCCGGTAAACTTGCTGTTGTTAAAGGTGAGAAACAGGCAGCGCCGGCCGTCAGCCTGCGCGTCGCCGTTCACCCGCAGGGGAAAAGCGCGCCGGTCCAGGCGGGCAAGGCACACGAACAGAGCCAGCAGATAACCCAGCTCGCCCATGTTTTTGAAGCGGCGAATTCGCACGGCGGCCACATCGGCGGCAAAGCCCATACTAAGCAAGTTGATGTAATGCAGAACGCCTTCACGGTGGGTGAGCCGCAGCACATCGCAGGCATGCCTCCGGCCAGCCAACAGCGCTTGAGTGGCGTGCTCCAGGCCGCGCTCGCTGAAATCGCGCAAGAAGGAATTGCCGGTGCCCAGGGGAAGAAACGCCAGGGTCGGGCGCTCGCCGGCTTGTGCCTGGGGAAACAAGCCGTTAATGATCTCGTAGGAAGTGCCGTCGCCGCCCACGGCCAGAAAGTTGCGCTGGCCGCGCGCATAGGCGGCGCGGGCAATTTCGCTGGCGTCTCCGGGGCGGGTGGTTTCCGCCAGCTCCAGCTCGATTCCCCTGGCGCGCAGCCTGCCCAAGGCCTCGTCCACCAGCTTGCCGCAACGGCCGCCGCCGGCGGCACGGTTTACCACCGCCAGAAAACGCCGGCTCACAGCGGCACCACAGCGGAATTACGCTCGGGCAAACGGCGGGCAATTTCTTCCGCCAGTACCGTGCGCTTAATTTTTAGTGAAGCGGTGCGGGGAAAATCGCGCTCCCACAGCACGTAGCCGCCCACGCGCTTGAAATCGGGCAAGCGCCGATTGCGGCTGATCATGTCAGCACGCAAGCCATCCGTGAACTGCTGGCCTTGCTCCAGGCGCAGCACCATGACCAGTGTGTCCTTGCCCAGGCCGCCCTTTGGCCAGAGATAGTTGGAGGCGAAGATGCAGTACTCCTTGGCCGCGAGTCCGTCGAACACATTCTCAATGTCTTCGGGATAAATGTTCTTGCCGCCCTCCGTGACGATCATGTTCTTCTTGCGGCCAAAAAGCTGCAGGTGACCGGAGCCGTCCATGCGTCCCAGGTCGCCGGTCATCAGCCATCCATCCGCGATGGTTTCGGCGGTGAGCTCAGGGTCGTCCAGGTAATGCGACATCACAGTGCGGCTGCGCACGGCCACTTCGCCGACACCCTCGGGGTCGGGATGGATGATCTTCACCTCCATGCCTGGGAGCGGCTTGCCCACCGTATCGGCGCGGAAAGGCTTGAAGTCGTTGAGCGTGACCGCGGTGCCGGCCTCGGTGAGGCCGTACCCGTTGGCCACCTGGATTCCCAGATCGTAGAAGAACTGCAGCGTGGCCGGCTCCATGAAGGCCCCGCCCACGAAAAGCGCTCGCAGCTCCCCTCCAAACGCCTTGTGAATCTGCGGCAGCACTTGGCGGCTGAGGGTGAGGTTAGGCCGCCGGCGAGTGAGGGCGCGATTGATCACTATCAGGCCATTGAGGGCGGCGCGCTTGTGCGGCGGCAGCTCCGTGAATTTTGCCTTCAGCCCCTTCTCCAGGTTCTTGAGCACCAGCGGCACCAGGCTCATGTAGGTGATTTTGTAGCGGGTAAAGGCTTCGCGGATGAATTCCGGGCGCAACGTGCGCAGGTGCACCACGCAAGCGCCGCACACAAACGGCCCGATGAAACCCACCATGAAATCAATGGCGTGGTTGGTGGGCAGAATGCTCAGGTAGCGCACGCCCGGCCAGAAGGGATACCACGCGGTGAGCGAGCGGCACTGCTCCAAATAATTTTCATGGGTGAGCACGCAGCCCTTCGGCCGACCGCCGGTGCCCGAGGAATAGACGATGCAGGCAGTGTCTTCGCGGCGGCGCATGATGAAGCGCGGCACGGCGCTGCTTTTGACTTCCTCCCAGCGGCGCGCCCTGCCCAGATCAGCCTTGGGCGGCGCTTCCGTGACCAGCACGAATTCCGTTTTCAGATCTCCGAAGCCAGGCGCGGCCATGATGGCGCGCCACAGGTTGTATTCAACGATCAGAAACCGCGACCCCGAGTGGGCCAGCAACTGCAGATGCTCGGCCGCCGTGAGCTTGTAGTCCAGGGGCACAATCACTCCGCCGCAATAAAAAATGGCATAGGCGGAAATCAGCCACTTGGACTGGTTGGTCATGATGATGGCGGCGCGGTCGTCCTCGCGCAAGCCCATTTCCTGCAGCGCCGC